>DAIUBX010000008.1:12736-16959 GCA_036846465.1 Bernardetia sp. | reverse complement strand
ACCTCCCCAAATTGGAGAACTCAAAAATTTGACAAAATTAAGTTTATGGGGAAATGAATTAAGTTCTTTACCGTCCCAAATCGGCGAACTCAAAAATTTGACAACTTTTTTTTCATATAATAATAAATTAAGTTCTTTACCTTCTGAAATCGGAGGACTCAAAAATTTGACCTACTTAACTTTAATTGGTAATCAATTAACCTCTTTGCCTGCCCAAATTGGAGAACTCAAAAATTTGACAAAATTAGATCTAAGTGGTAATCAGTTAAGTTCTTTACCTTCTCAAATTGGCGAACTCAAAAATTTGGCAAATTTATATTTAGAAAGCAACAATAGTTTAAATTCGGAACAAGCAATAAAACCACTGTATCAACTTAGTAAAAAAGTAAAATTTACAACAGCTTCTGAATATGAACAAGAAGGAATAGTATGCGTTAAAGTCGACTCCAAGCAATTATTAGAGGTCTTAAAATATACTACTTCCGAACAAATGAGCTATACGACTTCTATAGATTTAGATGAAAATCAGTTAAATTCTTTGCCTGCACAAATCTACAAACTCAAAAATTTGACACAATTAGCTTTAAGAAATAATCAATTAAGTTCTTTATCTTCTCAAATCGGCGAGTTCAAAAATTTGGCAAATTTATATTTAGAAGGCAACAATAGTTTAAATTGGCAACAAGTAATCACAGAACTTTCCCAAGTAGGTAAAAAAATACAATTTAGAATAGGAAGTTTTGAAGATGAACAAGGAGTATTGTGGGTTGATATTGATGCTAAACAATTATTAGAAGTATTAAAATATGCGACTTCTGAGCAAGTGGGCAATATTACTTATTTATATTTAGGAGACAATCAATTAAGTTCTTTACCTTCCCAAATTAGCAAACTCAAAAATTTAAAAACCTTACTTTTAAATGGTAATTCAATTTCCAAAAAAGAACAAAAAAAAATCCGTAAACTCTTACCAAATTGTAATATAAAGTTTTAAGATTAGTGTTTTCGCCGTGGTTTAACACAAACCACGGCAGAAACAACACAAACTTTTTAAAAGATAATAAGGTTTTAAAACCCTGTTTTATGTATAAAAAATAACCTAAAACTTTTTAAACGGTGTATTTAATGCTATCTATTTCTTTTTGTGACTTATATGGATTCGGCTTGTAGCCTTTGTTTTTATATTCTATCCCCCATCTTGTACTATTTTCTGTACAAATAGAAAATTACTTCCCTTTTTTCTTACCTTTTCCAATTTTAAAATCAAAGTTATCAGGTGTACCAAAAATATTAATGCCAATCATAGTTGCATTTTTATCTGGGTCTGCACTATGAATTTCTACATCATCTTCTATTGCTTGTAGTTCTTGTGCTTTTTTGGGGTCTTTTTTAAACATCGCTTGCCAAGCTGCTTGACGCACTAACTTAAACGGCACTTCGACGATATAATTCATATTCAAATCAGTATCAAAATTTTGAGTCCCCGAAATAAACATATACCCCAACGAAGAACTTATTTCCATACGTGGAATAGCGATACGCCCTTCTTTGATGTCAAAAACATTGGTAAGCTCTCCAAAACGGACATTTTTTAAATCCTTATCTCCCATATAATCAGCAAATAATTCAAAAGGAGGAAAATTAACCAAACTACCATTTTTGATAGTCGCTTCTGCATGTGCTTCTGTTTCTCCCAAATACGGCACTAAATCGGGGTGCATACGAACTTTGGATTTTACCGTGCCACTAAGCCTTCCATGTATGTTTTCTTGCAACAAAAAATCTTGTCCGAAATTATCAAATTTAAAGAAAAGTTTATCAAGGTCTGCATCATCAATTTTTAAATCACTAGAAAAATAAATATGCGTAGAATCCGAGCCATTAAAATATCCATTGAGGTTGATATGTCCATCGGCAGCATCAAAATCCATTTTATCAATGTATAAATAATGTTCGCTTGTACTTCTCATTTGCGTTTTGATATTGGTCAAATGATATTTATGATACTGCAAATCTCCAATTTGTGCATCAATTTCAAGATTAGGAAACTCAACAGCAAAAATATTAAAAACGGTATCATGACTATTTATTGATGCTGTTTGTGTAGTTACTTTTGTGGTTGTTGCTGCTTTTGTTGTTTTTTGTGGCTCTTCATAATTGATAATTTCACCAATATCTAACTTTTGGGCTATTAATTTGACTTTACCTTTAGCCGTTTTTGTGCTATCAAAATAATTAAAAAGTTGTGCTTCTAGCTTAATATCAGATTTGCCTAATTTTCCACTAAAATCTTTGATACTCAAATCGCCATTTCGCATACTAAAATTACCATGCAAACCTTCAATTTTGAGCTTATGTTGGCGAAATTTCCCATGCAAATCTGTAAGTTTCAAATCTGTCTTTTTAAACCAATTACTTGCCAGTAAATCAGCACTATTGATATTTAACAAGGCTTCTACTTCAAAATCTTTTAAAGTTTCGTCTTTGTATTCTTTGGGTAAATAATTCTTGCCTTCATAAGTCATCAAATCATTGAATATCAAATTATCAGACTTGATGTCGATATAAAATTCAATTGGTTTGGAAGCATGTTTGGGTAAAAGAGCGTGATAATTTTTGAGATAGGCATCTAAATCAAAATCACTTTTATCAATTTCGCCATGAAAACGCTTTACACGAATATCATTTTCATCAATAAGAATATCGATATGAAAATCGTGAAAAGAATGGGCATAATTTTTTAAATTAAAATACAAACTATCGACTAAAAACTCTCCTTGTGGAATGCCATCAGCATTACGAATGTACTTTGTATTGGTCAAAAATTTTGTTTCAAAAACAAGATTCGTAATTACTTCTGTTGTAGTTTTCGCAAGTGCAGAATCAAAAGCCAAAAGTACAGGAAAATTAAGTTTTGGCGATTTTACTTTTAAAGTAGCTTCAACATCAGCATCTTTATTGTGTAAAAGTGCCGTAAGATTAGAAACAAGTCCTGAAAGTTCTAATTTTGAATCTTCTATCGCCACATCAAAATAATCAATTTGTAATTTTCCACCTACAAAACTCGCCTTTGCATTGAGATTTTTGATAGGGTGTGGATAATAATCAGGGGCAGAAAAACTGACATCTTTAAGTATAATTCGGCTATTTGTACCATCTTTGAGTTTACCTAAAATACTCTCAACATCGTTGGCATCTAATAACTCATCAATAGTCATATCAATAATGGCTTGTCCTTTCAAATCCTTTACCATATCCAACTCAAAAAGCTCATAAAGGGAAGTCAGATTCAGACTTGAATGTAAATCAATGGAAAAATAAGGGTCATCAAAATTTACGACGTGAAAACTTCCTTTGACAAAACTCTCATTTGGCTTACCACTCAAATTTTCAAGATAAAGTTCAGAAGTTTTGAGATTACGTTCCTCTCCATTGGTATAAAAACCTGCAAAACTCAAATCACTAATAGATTTACTAGAATTAGGATTGATAAATTGTGCATTTTTACAACCAAATTCTATTTCTATTTTAGGTGTATCATCAATGGCTTTTCCTTGAATAGTTCCTCTAAAATAAACCTCGCCTTCGTTACGGTATTTTTCTAATTTTTGATATACTTCTGGAGGAGCAAACGAAGTAATAAGTTTGAAATCAGGTTTTTTTCCACTTACTCTCAAATCCATATCAACGTTATTTTCAATATCAATTCTTCCTTCCAAACCAAAAACACCACCTTCTATATGTAATTCGCTTGGGTCTATTTCCAAATAATTTCCCTTTAGATTATAATGTACGTCGGATATTATATCAATGTGTTTTTTGACAAAAAAATCCATATTATGCAAATTCAAATCTATCAATTCGAAATCAATATCTAAATGATTATCAATAAAATCTGTGTTATAGGTAAGCGTACTTTTTGCTTTTTTTATTTGCGTTTGAATTAAATTATGCTCCAAACGGTCTTCTTTTTCTATAAAAACATCAACTAATTCTACGACTTGTAAATCTAAATGGAAATGATTGTCTTTGTCTTTTTCGGCTTCTTCTAATTCTGTTTTTAGGTCTTTTGGATTGAGCGATTTGGCTAACAAAAGATTAATCGTACTATCTTCAAAACGAATAATGTGCATTTCTCCTTTTTGTACTACAATTTTTTTGATGGTATATTCTCCTCTCAAAAGCTGCCACGCATCAAAACCAATATAAACATCTTCAAAAGC
>DAIUBX010000008.1:1101-12726 GCA_036846465.1 Bernardetia sp. | reverse complement strand
GCATAGACAGGACGCTGCGTTTCATCATCAGAAGAATAAAATTTTAAATCTTTTAAATCGACAGAAATATAAGGGAAGTTTTTGAAAGGCGAAATATAAAGACCTCCCAATGTAGTATGCCCTACTTGCATTTCGTTGAGCTTTTCGGTTACTTTTTCAGCTATAAAATCTTGATTTTTATAGAGTATGTAAGGTGCAATCGAAACCGAAATAAGCAACAGCAAAAGACCTGTCCAAAACAAACGCCAAAGCTTTTTTCTTTTAAAAAATTTCATATTAAATGTTGAATTAGAGTACACATTAGTTAAGGTTGTAATTTAAACCGCAAAGTAATCTATTGAATAATGAAGTTGTTTAGGAATTATTTGTTGGTGTCACTATGCTAAAATACCAACAAAGGCAGTAGTAAATATACACCAAAAAAATTATTTTTTTCTACCTTTCACAAAAGCCAAAACCTCTGCTATTGTCTGTATGGCAGCAAAAACGATAACAAAAGCAAACTCTCCTGCTGCACCCAAATCAATTTGAATAGGTAATTTGTCTGTATTGGCTGCAAAATAAAGAAATGTTCCCAAAATTATAGATAAATGTAAAACAATCATTTGAGTAGAAAATAATTGATTTTGATTTTGTACCATATCTTTCTGATACAAGTTTTTATATCTTTTGGCTTCTTCTTCTTGCTGACTTCTCAAAAATTCTTTTTCTAACTCTTCTTGAATAATTTCTTTCGTTTCGCATTCACTTTGATTATCAAATTTATTTTTGTTATGATTTCTAACTAAATAAACTAAAATGGCTATTTCACTAATCACTGCTAGAAGTAAATTGAGATTAAATTCTAGATTTCTAAAAAATACTGTCAATAAATTATCTATTACAACATCATTATTTGGTGCAGCAATCATTCCGACAATAATTAGAACAAAGACAAAGTAAACGAACATTGGAAAAAACATTGCTAAAGTAGCTTTATGTTGGAGTTTGGATTCTGACTTTGAGATTTTATTTTTCTTGTAATTAATTTTATTTTCTATCAATCTAAAAATGATACGGATTACTTCTTCAAACCAGTAGAGGTAAATGATGGTAAAGAAATTCCATCTCCAAACAATAATACCAAAAAAAGTAAAACCATTGACAAAAAGACTACACAAAAACCGAATAAGGGCGATGTTTTTTACGTAAATTTTCTTTATATTGGAGGTAGGCATCGTATCTATTGATAAATTTCAGGTAGATTTTAAATCTTTTTTAAGAAAAAAGAAGAGGTATAAAACTCAAAACAAACTGATTTTCAGTAGTTTAAGCATTTTTAGTCTTCTAAATTATAAAAAAATCCATATTTTAGTTGTCTAACATAAGGAAATTTGCAGTTTTCTAACTAATTTTACACAATAAATCAAATTAAAGCTAAGACAGTAGCTATAAACAAGTATAAAAATCTAATCCGTTTTTTAAAACAAAAATAGTCTTGCTTTTATTTTATTAAAAAATCTTATTACAATAATCTATATACAACTTATACAATGGCAGCAGAAGTTATTGCAGAATCTACTAAAACTCAAATAAATGCGCCTGTACGCAATATCTGGGATGGTGGAAACGAACCATTAAAGGCAAGTTACGGAAAACTAATGATGTGGTTTTTCCTTCTTTCCGATGTCTTTACCTTTGGAGCATTCCTTATTTCGTATGGAGTAGCTCGTTTTGCATTTCCTTCTTTTCAAGGAAAACCAGATGAATTTATTTTTTCTCAAGCTTATTGGCCGATTCCAGAGAAGGTATTTAATTCAATGCCTCTTTTTCATGGTGTAGATGCGCCTTTGGTATTTGTTGGTATAATGACATTTATCTTGATTATGAGTAGTGTTACTATGGTTTTGGCTGTTGAGGCTGGACATAGCTCTGCGCTTAATGAAGACGAAAGACAAGCAGAAGTAGAGAAGTGGATGCTTTGGACTATCTTAGGTGGTGTAGCTTTCCTTAGCTGTCAGGCGTGGGAATGGAGTCACTTTATCCACGGAACAACCATGTTTATGGGAGATACTCTTAAAGAAGGTGTTTATTTTGGTGCTAGTTTGACTCAAAACCAATATGGACCACCTCTTTTTGCAGACTTCTTCTTCTTCATTACAGGTTTCCATGGTACTCACGTTCTTATTGGAGTAATCCTTAATATTCTTATTTTTTATAATGTAGTAATGAGCGTTTATCGTCGTACAGGACACTACGAAATGGTAGAGAAAGTAGGATTGTACTGGCACTTTGTAGATTTAGTTTGGGTATTTGTATTTACATTTTTCTATCTTGTATAAACGAATACTGAACAGACTAAAGTCTATTCTACAGTAATACAAGCAGACTAAAGTCTGCTCTACATAATATATTAATTATAAAAACATAAAATTATGGCTCACGTAGATTCATCACTTAGCCCAAAAGAACAAAGAGCTAAGAATATCAAGAAAATTTGGATGGTAGCACTTATTTTGGCTGTCGTTACGGCAGTAGAATATGTTATTGCTTTTACTATTCCTGCAAGTATTTATAGAAATGTAGTATTTATTTTGCTTACACTCGTAAAAGCTGGTTATATTGTGGCTGAGTTTATGCACCTTAAACATGAAGCAAAGTATCTTATTTTTGCTATCATCGCTCCTACTATTTTTGTTTGTTGGCTTATTTTGGCAATGCTTATCGAAGGAACAACTATTTTTGGAATTCGTTTTCCAGATTTAGTAATGTAAATTCAGAAGTCATCTGTTATTCATAAATAATGTTTCTTATAGTATCTGTCTTTTGCAGAACTATAAGAAACATTTTTGTTTTGCAAAAGATTAGTATTCTAAACTCAGGTCAGCTTTGAAAAGTCCATCTTATTTCATAAAAATCAACCTCTATGTCAGAGAAAATTTCAGAACCAAAAAATTATAAAAATCTAGGTATTTTACTTGTCATTTTAGTTCTTCCTGCCTTATTCATTGCTTTTCTTTGGACAGGCGAAACGAAGCACAAAACACTTCCAATTATGTACAGTTTGCGCTTACCCGAATTTGATCCTACTTTTGTAGAGGCTTCAGGCTGTACACCTAATTTTGAAGATTCTACACACCGAACTATTCCTTTTTCTCTTACCAATCAACTTGGAGAAACAATTACCCAAAACGATTTGAGAGGAAATATTTATGTAGCCAATTTTATTCTTACTCGTTGTACACAAAATATTTGTCCGAAAATGGCTTCCGAAATGATACGTGTACAGGAAGCATTCAAAGATGATAAGGACGTAAAGATAATTTCGTACAGCATTGACCCCACCTACGACACACCCGAAATTTTGAAAGAATACGCAGAAAAATATGGTGCAGATAATTCAAAATGGTATTTCCTAACAGGAACAGAAGAAGACATTTTTCAACAAGCAAAATGTAGCTACTTTTTACCTGCTGAAAAGAAAGATACGTATGTCAATATTGACCATTCAGAACGTTTTGTGTTGGTAGATAGAAAAGGTCAAATTAGGGGCTACCACAAAGGAACTGAACTTGTTGATGTAGATAGACTTATCCACGAAATACAAGTTCTTCAATTAGAAGATGAAAATAAGAAATAATTACGAATTAAAAATTACGAATTACGATTTCAATGTCATAATTATAAATTTGATAAATCAAACTGCTACATAGTTTGGTGTAGTAATTTGATTTATCAAATTAATTTTGCCTTCAATAAACTCAAATAAAAAATGAATACAAAATCTATTCCTTCAAATAACCAACCTATTACCAACCCAACAATGAAATGGACTATCGGCATTTTGTCTGTTGTTGTGCCTTTATTGGTAGCTGTTTTACTTTCTTTAAATAATGAGAGTAAAATTGATTTTGGTTTTAATACTCGTGTTTTGCCTCATATCAATGCTGTTTTTAATTCTATTACTTCGTTTTGTTTGATTGCTGGTTTTTTTGCTATCAAAAGTAAAAAAATCAAACTTCATAGAGGATTTATGATGACAGCTTTTGCACTTTCATCTTTGTTTTTGGTGTCTTATGTGCTTTATCATGCCTCTGTTCCCTCTACCAAATTTGGTGGCGAAGGAATAATTAAAGGCATTTATTTATTTTTACTCATTACTCATATTTTACTTTCTATTGTGGTTGTTCCTTTAGTTTTGTGGGCAATTTATTTTGCTTGGACAGGACAAATTGAAAAGCATAAAAAAATGGTAAAATGGACATTTCCTATCTGGACGTATGTTGCCATTACTGGAGTTACGGTTTATTTTATGATAAGTCCGTATTATCAATCTTTATAATTACACAATAGAGTATAAAATTTTGAATTTTTAATAAAAAACAAAAGATTTCTTTACTTTTTTAGGGAAAGAAATCTTTTTTGTTTGTAGTTTTTTGTATATTTTTATCACAAAACCACAAACACAAAAAATTACTCTTTCATTTTGCCAATTTCTACTTCTTTAAAATGCTTTTTTAGCATTTTGTATAGCTTTTTTTTACTGAATATATTATTTATCAATTCTTCTGTTGCACAAAACAGTCAGAGTTTAGATAATGATCTTTCTTTAGAAATTTGTCAAAATCAGTCTATTTCTTTAGAAAAGAATAGTACTAATAATTCTTGCTTCACACCAATTACGTTATCAGAACTCAATAAAGAGGTTTATAAAGAACGTATTTTTCTAAAAGTAACTATTACAGATAAAAACAAAGAATTTATTGTCTTTAATAAAAAAATTGATTCTGTAAAAGCCTATTTTTCAAATGGCACTGAAAATAAAATTCTACTTTCTGGACATTTAGTTCCTCGTTCTGAAAAACAACTCTTCACAAGCATTGAAATAAACTCTATTCAGATTCCTAATTATTATTCTTATAATGAGCCTTTTTATGTAGAGCTTGTCAGTAGCCAACAACTTCCTCTTACTATAAGTTTGGACGTACTGACCGAAAAAGTATATGAGCAAAACCCTGTTTATTTACACCATAAAGAGACCATTATTCAAGCCATTTTTCAAGGCATGTTATGGATAATTTTACTCTATAATTTATTTCTTTTTGCTTCAACGATTGAGCAAGTTTATGTAGCTTATGCCATTTATATTTTTGGTTTTTCTATATTTAATGCTCAAAATACTGGTTTTTTCTCTGATTATGTTATACCAAATCATCCTTATTTTTCTAGTCTAGCTCGTATTTTTGGATTAGCTGCTGCCTTTTTAGGACATGCTTATTTTACATTAGAATTTTTGCCCAAAGAAGTTTTTGGTCGTTTTTGGAGGACGTTTTTTAAAGGTTTTATTATTTTTGTCTCAGTCATGACCTTTGTTTATATTGGTGTAATGTATGGAACAAATAATTTAAAACTATATACCCTGCTTTCAAAAATTGCACACGCATTGATGATGATAGGATTAATTAGTTTTTTCATTTATTTGGCTATCAAACGATGGTCAGATACCATGACAAAATATTATTTGATAGCTTCTCTAGTTCTTGTGTTGGGTGCTTTTGTTTTTAATACTTTACAATTATTAGAGGTAAATAATGCAGGAATAATCGTACAAGCAGGTGGAGTTTTAGAGATTTTGATTTTTTCTTTAGGATTAGGATATAGAATGAAAAATCTAGAAAAAGAAAATGCTAGAATACTGGAAGACCAAAATCGCACATTAGAAAGAAGAGTAGTTGAACGTACTAAAGAAATAAGCAAACAAAAAGAAGAGATTTTAGTCCAAAATGAAGAACTGCATCAACAACAAGAAGAGATTATTTCACAACGTGATTATATCGATAAACAAAATAAACAACTCAAAACAACCAATACACATTTTACAGATAGTATTCGATATGCCAAAACGATTCAGAAAGCGATTCTACCAATGAAAGAGCGTTTTCAACATCATTTTGAAGATTCGTTTGTTCTTTTTCGTCCTCGTGATATTGTAAGTGGCGATTTTTATTGGATTTATGAAACTCAAGATGCACAAACTGGCGAAGAAACTACGTTGATTGCCGTCTTGGATTGTACAGGGCATGGCGTTCCGGGGGCATTTATTTCCTTGATTGGTTTTGCGCTTCTCAATGAAATTGTAGCAAAAGAAAATATAACTTCTCCTGCAAAAATATTAAAACGACTTGATGAGCGCATTCAAGATTCATTACGACAAAAACAAAATAATAATTTGGACGGAATGGATGTCGCTATGTGTGCTATTAAGAAAATAAATCAAGGAGATAATACAGAAAATGAAAATTCTTCAACTACTTTTGAAGTAACTTTTGCAGGGGCAAAACGCCCTTTATATTTCATAAAAAATAATGAATTGGAAGAATTACGAGGCTGCAAAATGTCTATTGGAGGAATAACTAAAAAGAAACTGGAAGATAATTATCAATTTGAGGAGCAGACCATTATTCTATCCAAAAATGATAAAATATACCTTACTACTGATGGTTTTGCAGACCAAAATGGAAAGGATAATCATAAAATAGGCTCTTCACACATGAAAGAATATTTTAATGAATTTAATCATCTTCCTTTTGCAGAACAAAGAAAAAAATTAGAAGAGATTTTGGATAAACATCAAGGAAAACAAAAACAACGTGATGATATTACAATTTTGGGTTTAAAACTTTAATTTTGACACCATTTCAAAAAATTATAACTTGTATTTTCTCAAATTATTTGTATATTCGATCCACAAAACACTTTCACAGCAAACCATTTTCTATATTTTGCCTACGCTAACTTCCACAAAACGATTTTTGAGCGTTTTGTTTATCGGTTTTTTTTATAATAGCTTATTTTTCACCTCTGCTTTTTCACAAAATGAGATTGCAAATGCAGATATGGGTTTTATTGTAGAAATTTGTAAAGAGAATACTATTCTTTCTCTCAATGATGATGTTAGTAAATTAAATCAGAATTGTTTTGAAAAAATTAGTTTAGGCTCACTCAATAAGAAAGAATATCAAGACAGAATTTGGCTCAAAATTACAGTTACTGATACAAAAAAAGAATTTCTTGATTTCAATAAAAATATAGATTCTATAAAAGTCTATAACAATACTAAAATGTTTTTGACAGGAAGTTTAGTAGCACAATCTGAAAAACAACTGCCTTTGAGTATAGCCATTAGCGCAATAAAAATCCCTATTTATAATCAGCCTTTTTATGTAGAAATTATAAGTAGTCAGAAATATCCTATTTCTACTCAGTTAGATATTTTAAATGAAAAAAACTTTAATCGTATTTATGTAAAAGAACGAAGAAAAACGGTTGACTTTCAACTCTTTTTTCAAGGAATGCTGTGGATTATTTTGCTCTACAACTTTTTTTTGTTTTTGTCTAGTAAAGAAAAAGTTTATTTAGCTTATGCCATTTATATTTTTGGCTTTTCCATTTTTACTTCCCAAAATGCTGGACTACTTGTTGATTATTTTTCTGCTGAAAATCCTTACTTTTCATTGTTATTCAGAATGTTCGGACTAGCTATTGTGGCAGTAGGTTTTTTCTCTTTTATTCTGACTTTCCTTCCCAAAAAAGTATTTAATAAATTTTGGAAACGCTTTTTTTATATCGGAATTATCGTTTCGATAGGTATGTTAATTCCTTACATTATCCTCAATTATGGATTAGGAAATAGTTATATCTATGATAAAACTTCCAAACTAGTACATTTTTTTATACTGCTTTCCAATTTAATTTTTATAGGCTATTTGGCTAAAAAATATTGGTCTGATACTCTAGTGCGTTATTTTTTATTGGGTTCTGCATGTGCTATGGGAGGAGCTTTTTTATCAAATATTTTAAAGGCTGCTTTTGGCGATACATTAGGCGATGTCTATTTGGTTGCACAAGTAGGTGTCATTTCTGAAATCTTGATTTTCTCTTTAGGATTGGGGTATAAAATGAAAAATTTGGAGAAAGAAAATGCTAGAATTTTAGAAAATCAGAACAAACTCTTAGAGCAAAAGGTAAATGAAAGAACAAAGGAAATTTCGATGAAACAAGAAGAAATTTTGGTTCAGAATGAAGAGTTACATCAACAACAAGAAGAAATTATTTCGCAACGAGATTATATTGAAAAACAAAATCAACAACTCAAAACAACCAACACACAGTTTACAGACAGTGTACGTTATGCAAAGACGATTCAGAAAGCGATTTTGCCTATGAAAGGGCGTGTTCAGACACATTTTGAAGATTCTTTTGTTCTTTTTCGTCCTCGTGATATTGTAAGTGGCGATTTTTATTGGGTCTATGAAACTCAAGACCCAATTACAAATGAAGAAATTATTTTGATTGCCGTTTTGGATTGTACAGGACACGGAGTTCCGGGGGCATTTATTTCATTGATTGGCTTTGCAATTTTGAATGAAATTGTATCGAAAGAACTTACTACCAAACCTGCACAAATAATGGCTCGTTTAGACGAGCGTTTGCAAGAAGCTCTGCGACAAAAACAAACCCATAACATGGATGGAATGGATGTAGCTTTGTGTGCTATCAAAAAAGTGGATTCTATTCATCATTCTACTGGAAAGAAACAATTTGAAGTTACTTTTTCGGGTGCAAAACGCCCTCTTTATTATATAAAAGATGGTGTTTTTGAAGAACTAAAAAGTAATAGAATATCTGTTGGAGGAATTACAAAGAAAAAAGAGAAAACAGGGATAGAGTTTCTAGAAGAAAAAATTATTCTTACAAAAGGAGACAAAATCTATCTTACTTCTGATGGCTTTGCAGACCAAAATGGAAAAAATCAACAAAAAATAGGTTCTCTAAAACTCAAAGAATCTCTTGAAAAATTTCATACCCTTCCTCTTTCAGAACAAAAAGCAAAATTAGAAGAGCTTTTAGACTTTCATCAAGGCAAACAAAAACAGCGTGATGATATTACGATTATGGGAGTGAAATTATAATCACATTCTAGCAGATTATAAGTGCTATTTTTTGTATTTTTGTTTAATCAACTAAATATCAAGAAATAAAAAACACTACAAAACCCATTTTTTATGAACGTCTTAATTATTGGTTCAGGAGGAAGAGAACACGCCTTTGCTTGGAAAATTGCTCAAAGCTCACTTTGTGATAATCTTTATATTGCCTCTGGAAATGCAGGAACTGCACGAGTAGGTACAAATGTAGCCATCAAACCTACTGATTTTGAGCGAATAGGTAGATTTTGTAGAGATAGTGATATTGATTTGGTTTTGGTAGGAAATGAAGAACCACTTGTAAAAGGAATTGTAGATTATTTTAAAAGTGATAGTTCCTTAAGTAAAATACGAATTATTGGTGCAGACAAACAAGGCGCACAACTAGAAGGAAGTAAAGATTTTGCAAAAAATTTTATGAATAAAAATAATATTCTGACTGCCAAATCTGAAACTTTCACAAAGGAATCTATCCAAAAAGCAAAAGAATATATAGAAACTTTATCTATTCCTATAGTCTTGAAAGCTGATGGACTTGCAGCAGGAAAAGGTGTTGTGATTGCTCATACAAAAGAAGAAGCCATAAAAACGCTTGATGAAATGCTTGTAGATGAGAAATTTGGAGAAGCAAGTAGTAAAGTAGTCATTGAAGAATTTTTAGATGGAATAGAAGTTTCTATTTTTGTCTTGACAGATGGAAAAGATTATGTTTTATTACCAGAAGCAAAAGATTACAAACAAATTGGAGAAGGAAACACAGGACTAAATACAGGAGGAATGGGTGCAGTTTCGCCAGTTCCTTTTGTAACAAAAGAATTTATCAAAGATGCAGAAGAAAATATCGTAAAACCAACTTTGAAAGGATTACAAAATGAAAATATAGACTATTGTGGTTTCATTTTTATTGGCTTAATGGTTGTCGGAACTAAGTCTTATGTTTTGGAATACAACGTCAGAATGGGCGACCCAGAAACAGAAGTGGTTTTGCCACGCATAGAATCCGATTTTTTAGCTCTACTAGATGCAACTGCAAAAAAAGAGTTAGGCAAACATACCGTCAAAATTTCTAAGAAAGCAGCCACTACAATTATGCTTGTTTCGGGTGGTTATCCAGAAGACTATGAAACAGGAAAATTAATAAAAGGACATGGAAATCTTCCAAAAAATGTAATTGCTTTTCATTCAGGCACAATCGATGATGATAGCCGAACACTCACAAATGGAGGACGAGTAATGGCTCTTACAGCACTTGCCGATACAGCAGAGGAAGCTCTAGTAGCATCAAATCACGCTGCCGAACAGGTTACTTTTGAAGGAAAATATTACCGTAGAGATATTGGAAAGGATTTGTTTTAGAATAACTACTAATTAAAAATTACGAATTACGAATTCAACTTACTTATTATCAATTAATTGACAATCAATTTTTTATAATCGTAATTTTTAATTCGTAATTCTACCTTACTTAATCGTAATCTCAATTATCTCAGTTTCTTTCTTTACGTCGCTTACTTTGAGTTCATAGCTATAATGCTGCTCATCAAGTCTATATCCTAAAGTTCCTACAACAGCTTCTGTATAGCCTTCTATTTCTGAACCAAAGACTTTCAAATCAGGATATTTTGATAATAATGTTCCGAAAGTATCTCCTATTTTGATTCCATCTTCTGTTTTTGCTTGTTCAGAAGTAACTGTAATAGAACCTACTTTATCTTCTTTTTCACCAAAAGGAGTAAAATAAGCAACTGTATTTCCTTTGTCATCTTTTACAAAATCACCTTCTCCTGTCTGCAAAAGTCCTTTTTCTAAAGTCCCTTTATAATCTTTGATATTCATGTCTGGAGAAAGACCTAAGAAAGATTTTTGATAAATAGTAAGGTCTGAACCCTCTTGTTTTATTTCTTCCTTTACTTGTGTTACTTCTTCTGTGGTTTGTTCTGTAGTTTCTTTTTCTGTCGTTTGACTAGAAGAACCAAAAGCAAACAAACCTGAAAAGACAACAACAAATGCACAAAATTTCAAATTTCTGATAGTCATACGAATAAAAATTAATAGTGAATAATTGAAATTAGCAAAGCTAATTTTCAACTCTAAATCTACAAATTATTAAGATATTTAAGAAACTCCCCGTTTTTTCTTTTCTCATTTCAATCAAAAATCCTTACTAAAATCTTCATGAATGGAAGAAAATAAGTAAGGATTTTAAGAATTAATAAGTATAAAAGGGACGGAGAGTAAATATATATTTTTGTGTCTTACTACGGTTTCTAATAAACATCTTTACCTGTAAAACGGTTTTCCAATTCATCAGCTACTCGTGCCACCTCAAAAATCATATAACGCACTTGGTCATACGTACAGAGTTCGTATTTGGTAGATGCCCCTACCTCCACATATCCATCTTTAAGCAATATTTTGGAGTAGCAAAGTCCGTTATTAAGTTCTAAAAGTTCGGTAAGACTAATATCTTTATAATCTTCTAATTTGCATATTTTTGACATAAATTCTAACATCACTCCGTCGCCTCTAGGAATGATATATCCTTTCACATTCTGATAACGTCCATCACTAAGAGGAATCGTTACGATAATTGTATCATCTGAGTAGTCTGTATATTTTCCATTGAAAGAACTTGCAGTTATACATGGTAACCCAGTTT
>DAIUBX010000008.1:0-1091 GCA_036846465.1 Bernardetia sp. | reverse complement strand
GCTGGATTTGCTGTTGCTACCATAATTTTGTATTTTTTTGTGTGTAGGTATTTTGTATAAAATTAGTTTGTGTTTTTTAACGAGTATTTTTTTCTACCATAAGTTACTTAAAATCAATGAGTTTTCAAAATGATTAGGCGTTTTTTTTGTATTAAAAGAAGATTTTTTTTAGAGAAATTTCTTAAAAAGGAATTAAAAAGAATTTTAGAGGGTTAGTCTATTTGTCATTTTTGGTAAAAACATATTGAAAAGACACTATAAAATTTCACACCTCATATCCTTTACGGTGTCTGCTACTACCTTTGTTTTATCAAAAAAATCAAACGACAACTTACCTATCCTAATTTCAAGACACTCATGCGAACTACTATTTTACTTTTCATCATTTCTGCTGCTATTGTTTATGGTGGTCTTTTGCTGCCTCAAACCTTACGTATTGAAGAAAAGATAGAAATTAATTCTTCTTCTTATCATATTTCTGAGTATTTGTACGATTTACCAAAATGGGAGCAGTGGCTAAACTGGGAAACATGGCAAGAAACTTCTGATACAGAATATATCTATTCTCAATTTCCACAAGGAGTGGGTGCATTTATGAAATTTAAAGAAAAAGGCGAAACAGCACAAAAAAAAACAACTGAAAAAGCAGAATTGTACATTCAGTCTATTTCAAATGAAGATTTATCAGATGTAGATTTTCAGAGATTAAAATACATTGCCAATTTTAAAACCTATCAAGCACACATAGAAGGCGAATTTGAGTTGCAATCAATAGCTGAAAATACTGAAGAATCGACTTTAAATTTTACTTTAGAGATTGATTTGGGAGAAAATCCTTTTGTGCGTTATTTGGCTTATTTCTACTACAAACCAAAAATTGAGAAAGAAACGACTTCAAGTTTGGAACGATTAAAAAAATTATGTGAAAATCCTGTTTTTTGTAAAAACTAAAACATCTCAATTTCATATCAACGTTTCAAAACGTAAAAGAGAAATTTATATTAGGGCAAACGCACGAAATTTATTTTTCATTTTTTCCCCATTATCAACGTCTTTTTATCTTCGATAAAGACGATTGCTAAGGGAAAAAA
>DAIUBX010000007.1:13048-16981 GCA_036846465.1 Bernardetia sp. | reverse complement strand
AAATACGGCAATTTTAAACTCTACAAGTTAAATCTATTTTCGTCAAATTAGTTAAATTTCCTATCCAATCAGGTAATTCTGCAATGTGTTTTTGTGCTAAATTCAGTTGAGTTAAATTTGTAATTTTAGTAAAAAAATCTGTACTATATTCATTACCTTTTACTGCTTCTCTAAAAATGCTTTTCCATTGTGTGTCGATAGAGTTCCACCATTTCATATTAAAAGAAAATTCTTCTACTCTATTTGTATTATTAAAACTAACATCATTATCAAAAAATATTTGACAATTTGGAAGAGCTTTTTTTATTCTTTCTTTTTCTTGATTAGATATAGGATTTCCTATTAAATATAGTGTCTTTAATTTCGTTAGATTTCCTATGTTATTTGGTAGTTCTCTAAGCATATTGTCTGATAAAGACAAATATTCTAATTTTGTCAATTTTCCTATACTTTCTGGTAACTTTGAAATTTCATTACTAGATAAATAAATCTTATTCAATTCTATCAAGTTCCCTATACTTTTTGGTAATTCTGTAAGATAATTATTCCACAAATTAAGTTCAGTTAAATTAGTTAAATTTCCTATACTACTTGGTAATTCTGTGAGTTGGTTGGTTCCTAAATAAAGTTCAGTTAAATTGGTTAGTTTTCCTATCCAATTTGGTAATTCTCCAGTATTTTCACGATTTAGGTCTAATATTTCTAAATTATATATTTTATCAAAAAAATCTATTTCACTTTTATACCTTTTTGTGTACCGTTTTTTCCCTGTATGCCATCTCAAAATACTTTTCCATTTCTCATCTAATCCACTCCAGCATTCCATATCAAAAAAATTCCTATCCACTTTATTCCTCTCCACAAACGCCCCTATCTCCAACACTCTCAAATTATTTTGAGCAAGGCTATTGATTAGCATTCCGAATAATTGTTTTAGTTGTTCGTCTTCTTGCTGCCACAGGGTTTGTAGAAGTGGGCTTTGCATGGGATTTTTTATGTCGTTATCTGTCAGCAGGAGGTTTTCGGTGTGGTGGTCGTCTATGAGTGAGGGCAAGACAATAAAGGCACGCAGACTAAGCAAAATGACAAGAATAGAAAAATCGTCTATGTGTTTTCCCCAGTCTTGTGCTGTTCGTTTTGGGTGTTGGTAAGCGTGTCCTCCCAGTTCTTGGGACGAAATATGAGCCAGTTGGGGCAAGTACATACCATCGTAATCTATCAAAATAAGGTTTTGGTCTTGCGTAACCAAAATATTATCGTGTTTGAGGTCGCCATGAGCAAATTCGTTAGTGAGTAAAAAATGAGCGAGTCGTAAAAATTCGTCATAAATTACTTTTATTTTTTCTGTCTTTCGTTCTTTAGCAGCCTGATGTATGTATTCGCCTAGCGTTTGTCCCTCAATCCACGGCATGGCGAAGGTGGGATATTCAGCATCTCCAGCCAACTGACTACAGACCCATAACTCGTCTGTATAGAAGTGGGTTTTGATAAAATAACTTTCGGTTCTTTCTTGTAGGAATTTAGAAAGAATAGTTAGTCTTTCGTTTCGGTGTTTGTCTTCCTGCAAAAAGCATTTGAATGCCCAAAACTCATTGTTTTGTTTTACTTTAAAGACACAGGCAAATCCCCCTGATATAAAATAGGGTTCGTTTGCATCAAATTTTGAAGGAACGCCCTCTAGTGAAAGCGTTTTGAAATATTCGCTCGGTTCTCTGAACGAATCCTTGTATTCTTCTATGGTGGGTAGCATAGTTGTTTTTGTGGGTCGCTCGTGGGGACACGAGCAACGGTAGGTTTTTATTTTTCATATCGCTCGTGAGGACACGAGCAATGGTAGTTTTTTGATTTATATTATTATACAGACAGAATATAAAGCTGTTATTCAATTTACATAATTTTATTTTTAGAATAAAAATTAACTTTACCGTTGCTCGTGTCCCCACGAGCGACATGAAACCAAAAAAATAAATCACACTAACTTATATCACTTTCTATGAAAACCATTTTTAGAAAAATACGAAATTGTTTTGTTTTTAGCTATATTATAATTTGTTATTTTTAAAAAATAAATATTTTTTTTAACCCTCAACGAAACTTATTCGTCGTTGAGATAGTACTTGATTAACTCTCGTTGATAATAGTTTTTATAGGTACAAATAAGTTACAAACAAGCACCATAAATAAAAATTAAGCACAAAAAAAGCCTTAAAAAAGGCTTTCAAGTGTGTTTATCTATTTTTGTTAATTGGTCTTTTTGTGGTCTTACTTTCCAATACAAAACTTCCCAAAGATATTTCCCAAAATCTCATCATTCGAAACTTCTCCAGTAATCGAACCTAAATGTTCTAAAGCTGTTCGCAAATCTAAAGAAAGCAAATCGCTTGTAAAACCCATTTCTAAAGCATTTAAAACATCGTTTAAAGCCAAATTTGCACCTTTCAAACTTTCGTAGTGGCGTGTATTTGTAACAAGCGTGTCTCCTGCATGAAAACTATCAGCTTGAATAACTTCTAAGATTTTTGTTTTTAGCTTTTCAATATCTTCTCTATCTGTTGTATTGTTGGCTTGTGTAAAAATGGTATTTGATTCTTTTGTACATGTTTTGAGCCAATCAAAATCTGTTTCATTCTCTATTTTTGCCCAAAAATCAGCCTTATTCAAAACAAAAAGTGTATTGATATTCAATTCTTCAACTTCTTTTATTTCCTCAAAAAATTCTGTTTTTGTAATTTTTTTATTAAATAATTCTGCTAAATCAATTACATACAAAATCAGCGAAGCCTCCGTCATTTTTTTTCTTGCTCGTTCTACTCCGATTGATTCTACTTTGTCGTCTGTGTAACGCAATCCTGCCGTATCTATAAAACGAAATGCAATTCCTTCAATACTTATTTCATCTTCTATAAAATCTCGTGTCGTTCCTGCAATTTCTGAAACGATAGCTTTTTCTTCATTCAGCAGCGCATTCAAAAGAGTAGATTTTCCTGCATTTGGTTTTCCTGCAATGACTGTCGGAACTCCATTTTTGATAGCATTTCCAAGCTCAAAAGAACTTAATAATTGTTCAATAACCGTTTGAATGGTATTTACTAAAGTAGTAAGTTTCGAACGCTCGGCAAATTCTACATCTTCTTCTCCAAAATCTAATTCTAATTCTATCAAAGAAACAAAATCAAGAAGTTGTTGGCGAAGTTCTTTTATTTGAGAAGAAAACCCTCCACGAAGTTGAGAAATAGCTACTTTATGCGATGCTGCCGAATCTGCTGCAATCAAATCAGCAACAGCTTCAGCTTGTGCCAAATCAAAACGACCATTCAAAAAAGCTCTTTGTGTAAACTCTCCAGCCTTTGCATAGCGAACAGGCGAATTATCCAAAAAATTCTGAACAATTCTTTTAACAATAAAAGGAGAACCATGACACGAAATTTCGACTATATTTTCTTTTGTAAATGAATTCGGACCTTTAAAAATTGTAACAACTACTTCGTCTAAAATTTCATTTTCAGGATTTCTGATTGTTCCAAAATGAACGGTATGCGTTTTTTGTTCCAACAAATTTTTCCTAGCATTTAGTCCTTGGAAAAAAGTCTGTGTATGCAAAATAGCATCTTTTCCAGAAAGACGAACAAGCGCAATCGCACCACGTCCAGCAGGTGTAGAAAGAGCAATAATAGTATCTGAAAAGTCGGTAAATTTCATGACGGAGCGTGGGATTAGGGAATGGGGGGCGAGAAAATAAAGACGTGAAACAGAGTGGTTAGGGAATAGAAGTAAGATGGTAAGACAAGGAATTAGTAGTAATAGGTATTCTCATTTGCTATTCTCTAGTCGCTCACTCCCATTCCCTCATCTCTAATTTCCAACTGCAGCAGCTTTAAAAATATCTACTATAATTGGTTTTAATCCACTTCTAAAAAATTCAACAGCTACTAC
>DAIUBX010000007.1:9720-13038 GCA_036846465.1 Bernardetia sp. | reverse complement strand
ATCAAAATTTTATTTCCTGTTTCGCCTAGCATTTTAGAGATTTTTGAAGAAGCCCATAGTGTAATAAATGTAATCAAACAAATAATGAACATTATACTTATCAAAACAGTTTTTTTCTCAAATGTTTCGGCATCTTGCATCATGACGATAGAGTTGGTTATTGCACCTGGGCCACAAATCATAGGAATAGCAAGTGGCGTAATGGAAATATCGGTTACATAACTCTTCACAGACTCTTCCTCTATCTTAGTACGAATCAAACGTGCTTGAAGCATATCGTATCCCATCATAAAAAATATAATTCCTCCAACTACACGAAAAGCATCAGCAGAAATACCAAAAAATTCAAAGAGTAATTGCCCTGAAAAAGCAAAGGCAACCATAGTAATAAATGCCGTAATAAGAGCTTTTCGAGCTGTTGCTGTACGGTCTGCATCACTAAGATCTGCCGTCATGGTCATAAAGACAGGCATTACTCCCAAAGGATTGATGATTGTGAAGTAGGTAGTAAAACAAACCAGACCAAACTTGATTAATTCGTCCATTTTTGATTTTTCTTTTGAAAGTAAAATAGTATCTTGTCTTTTTAAAGATGCAAAAGTACAAATAACAAATGAGAAAGTGAATTTTTATATCAAAACTTATTTTTAAATAAAAAGACGTTTTTTATTTCATTCTCTTGTCTATTTTCAGAAAAAAACAGACCGAGTGTTTGTTTTTTGAGTTATATATATTAAATTGTGCATAGCTTATCAAAACATCTATTTTCAGTTTGGTAAATATCCTAAAACATCCTACAAACTATTTTTATATGTGACAACCTTGTTTTGATTTTCACAGTGAGAAATATTTTTCAAACTGTGTTTCTCTAGACAAACAAGTATAAAAATACGTAAAACGAATACTTTTTTATTCGTTGTAGCTATTACCTAATTAATTCTCCTATATTTCGGCAGAATATGCACGACAATTTTCAGATTACTAAATACTATAATGAATTTAATAAAAATGGTATTACTGCTATTTTTCAAGGTGCTTTGTCACAGTCTGTTTTATCAGAAATAGCAGAAAACTTGAAGGAAAAAATTACGGATAGAGAAACTATAAAAAGTAAAATATTTGCCATTTTTATAGAATTAGCCCAAAATATTTATCATCATTCAGCCGAAAAAAAACACTTTCATACTTCTGATTCTTACATTGGAGTAGGAATAGTTGCTATTCGTGATTTACCAAATTCTTATGCACTTAGTGCAGGAAATATGGTAAAAAAACACCAAAGAGAAGCATTAGAAGAACGATGTGATTATATAAATGGTTTGGATAAAGAACATCTAACAGAATATTATAGACAAGAACGCAAAAATGCAAAAGGAAAAACCAGTACAGGTGCACATGTGGGATTAATAGATATGGTAAGGCGTTCTGGTAATCCTTTAGAGATACATTTTGATGCCATTTCAGAACAGTTAAGTTTTTTTTCTATTACGGTAACAGTAGATAAAGACTGGGAACCAAGTACCATAAACAAATAGCAAAATACCAAATTATAAACAGTGATTGATAGAAAATTTTCTAATGATTTTTTGAACTACAGTCCAGCAAATTATTAGTTATCATTTAATCATAGCGCAAATTATGGAGAATTTTTTTTTACAAGGTCAAAAATTTACCCCTACCATTGATTTTAATGGAGAAAATGGGATTTTGAGAATAGAGGGGCAATCTTACCCAGAACATGCAGAAGAAATATTTGCACCTGTTTTTGAGTGGTTAGATCGTTATTTACAAACTCCAAACAGAACAATCATACTTAATTTTCAGCTTTCTTATTTTAATACAGCCACTTCAAGACGTTTTCAAGATCTCTTAGAAACTCTTGAAATGTATGAGAAACAAAAAGGGGGTAACGTGACAATAAATTGGCATTATAGAGAAGATGACTATGATATGTTGGAAAATGGAGAAGATTACATAGAAGCCATAGATTTGAATATCAACCTTGTTTCGGTAAAACATTCAGAAGAGTGATTTCGCATATTTTTTAATAAAAAAACCAAATAGACAATATAGTTTATTTGGTTTTTTATTGAAAAATAAATTTATTCTTCAAAACAACTATTTGACATCTTGAATATCAATCACTGTATCTTCCTCACGGATAATGGAATCTAACATTTCTTGCATATGCAAAGATTCTTGTGCCAAAATATTGGAATGTGGCATAGGTGGATTTTGAGGAACAAACAAAGTGTATTTTTTTTCTTCTTTAAGGTCTTTTTTATCAAAAGTAAGTGTATTCATCAAGAGCCAAGGATTGTGATATTTTAGTGTTTTATAGCTCATTTTATATTTTGCAGCAAGGGCAGAAATATCATTTACAGTAGTATCAAGTATGATTTTTCTGTATTCTACTGGTGGATAACGCAGCTCTTTTGGAATTACAAAACCATATTTTTCAGGGTTCTGCATAATTTCTTTGAATGCTAAGGCACGATAAATATACCGAGCTGTTTCGGTATTTAAAGCAACATCATAGTAAGAAATAGCATTTTGATTGCGAAGAGCTGAGTTCATTCCACCCATTCCACGATTGTAAGAGGCTGCTACAAGTGTCCAGTTTCCAAATTTTTTGTAAGAGCGTTTGAGGTATTTACAAGCTGCACGAGTAGATTTTTCGATATGAAAACGTTCATCTACCTCTTTAGAAATCTCTAAATCAAATTCTTTTTCAGTTTCTTCCATAAATTGCCAATATCCGTCTGCACCAGCAAAAGAACGTACATTTTCAAGTCCACTTTCAATAACAGCAATGTATTTCATATCGTCAGGAACTCCTTCTTCTCTCAATATTTGTTCGATAATTGGAAAAAACTTTGCCGAACGTTTAATAATCAAGCTGGTCGAAGAATGACGAAAAACATTGATATACAACTCTTTATCAAAACTTTCTTTTACTTCCTCATCATATAAAGGTACTTTTTCGCCACAAAATTCAAAATTTGTCGGAACACGAATAAGTACATTGTGATAACCATCTGGCAAAGTTGTAATTTCACTTTTTAAGATTTCTGTTCTGAATTTTTCTATCAAGATGTAACCCAATAAAAAAGCAATAGCAAGTAAAAGTAAACCAGTTTTTAGACGGTTGCTCATAGAGAAAAGAGTAATTAAATAAATTATATTGTCAAAATGTGAATTAGTTTAAATAAATTTCACATATCCAAAAGTAACAAACTAAAACCAATACTAAAAGGAATAACCCTAAAGTTTTTATAATAAAATTAGCAAATCGCTAAAAAACAAAAAGAACAATAT
>DAIUBX010000007.1:6758-9710 GCA_036846465.1 Bernardetia sp. | reverse complement strand
TATTTGTGATACAAAAAATGACCCTTTAGTTTTGATGATTATTGATGATGATCATCCAAATTTACCAAGTTCTGTTCCAATTCCTTGGAAATTGAAACAAACGAATAATAACAATGATTTAACTAATAACAATCCAAAAAGAACCAAAAACAAAAAGAACAATATGCAACTTGCCCACCACATTTTTTATCATTACACTTTAGAATCTTTGGTTGTTTGATAATTTTTGTGGAGGTTATTGAGCCACCAACAAATGAATTAAATTCGTAATTCTTACTAAGAAAGACTTTTCTTAAATGCTTCAAAAAGCTCCAAAAGACGAATATCCCCATTTGTAGAAGCCAACGGTTCGGCAGCTACATCTCTTGAAAAAGTCGGACGATACAAATAACCTCCAGTAACACTATCTCTTCGCTCATAAAAATAAATACTAGGAATATTATTGGTATATGTATTTTTATCAAAAAATAAAGGAGAAAGGTTTAGTATTTCTTCTTGTAAATTGGTTTGTTTGGTAATACAGACCGAATGACTATCTGTATAAAAACTCAAAGGTTCTTTTTTAATTTGTCCTGATTGATTGGTGTCAGCAAAAAGGTGATTCAAGGAATGAACAAAATTAGCTCGGCTATTTTTGAGTTTGATAACACGAATACTTCGGATAGAAATAAGTTCGTATTTAGTTAGAAATGCTAATTGTTCTAAAATTAGTGTCAAATTATTTTCAGCTTCTTGACAATGTTCTTCTATTTTTGCTTCGTTCCAAGTTGCTGCTTGTGTACGCCAGTTTTGATACAAACTCTCTAAAGAATGATAGGCATCTTGAAATTTTTCTTGTGTAAACTCTTTTTTCCATTCATTAAGTTCTGAAATATAAGGTATTTTGTTATTTTGTGAAAACAACTCTAAAATCTCTTCTATTAAAGATAAGTAAATCGAAGGTGTTGGATTATCAATTTCCTTAAAAAGAGAAGTAAATGTAGATGAAAGTTGAACAGAATTTTCTACTTTTTTATCCCAAAGCTCTGCCAAAAGAAGGTACGCTACATAACGCATTGTAGCAAAATAAGTACGCAGAATTTGATTTATTCTACCCAAATTTCGTTCTTGTTCGGAAGGCGAAGGCGCAAAAAGTCGTTTGAGTTCCTCTGCAATAAATAAAGGAAAATAACGTACAATTTGATTAGCTCGTTGTGTGAGCTGAAGATTTTCACTATAATTTGTATCTCCTTCTTCATCTTCAAAATAAGAACTTAGCTCATCATCAGCAAAAGGATTTTCAATTTCTAAATCATCGTCTTCTATAACAGTTCCGATTTGCAGATTTCTATATTTAGCAACAGCATAAAAAACGGGCAAAATAATATTTCGATTGAGCTGTGTAGAAGGAACAACTGTATTCGAATTATTCTTTGCAAAAATCAACTCTTGAACCAAATTTGTATTGGCTTGGCGAGGTTGTGGAAATCCTTTTGAAGTTAGATTTTTTTCTAATTGAAGATAAATATCACGAAGCGCAAGTTCTGTTTTGCGAATAGAAATTCCATTTTCTAAGATAGTAATAAATTCATTTGTAAAAGCTGAATATTCTTCTTCTGGAGGATATTTTGAAGGCGTATTTTTCTTAGATGAAGCCAAAACATAAAAATTCGTCTTACGAAACTGCTCAAATGCTTTCTCACTAAAACACGCATCTAAGACCAAAACAACCAACAGCCTTTCCTTCTGAATAACACGATTAATGGCATCAATCGAAACACCAGTAAAAAAAATATCCTCTACCTTACTCTCACTTGTACTCAAATAAAGGTTGAAGTCTTCATCCAAAATTCCGTGTCCAGAATAGTAAATAACTAAACTTTTTTGAGCATTTTGAGCTGCTGTTTTGATTACTCGCAAGATTTCTTGAGGCTGCTTGGCATTATGAAGTATCGTAATATTCTCTTTATTAATGCCCACAGTAGGCGATGCTAGTATTTTTTCAAGTTTGTCGACATTCGTTTTGGCAGCATTAAGGTCATGCAGCGACTCATCGGCAGAATAACTGCTAATGCCTATCAAAACGGCTTGTGTCTTTACTGCGTCAATTAACCTCATGAAATAAAGTAAGAATTTAGAAGTCAGGATAAAATAGAATGAGAATTTAGAAATAAATCTAGATATTTGATTATTTGTAGGAAAAAGGCTCTCCTTTTCCTAATTAATATAGTCATTTAATTATTTCAAAAGAGAAGAAAGTTCTCTTATCAGTTCTGCTGATTGGTCGTTGAGTTGTTTGGCGTTTACTTTTAGTTTTGTGCCATCTGGTTTTTCTAGTTCAACAGTTATTTCTTCTCCTCTTTTGGTTTGTCCTTTTTGTGTGAACCAAGTTTGGAGGGCTTTTACAAGCTGCACAACAGCAGGTGCACCCAAAACAACAGCCAAAGTAGCTTCCATCATTCCTCCTGCTTCGTCATCTTTTAGTTCTGTACGTTCTTGATTTATTTTTTGGTAATCAAAGTCTTCATCATTTTCTAACCAATTTTTTAAGTTTTTGGCTTCTTGGCTACTCTCTTCATTTGCCAAAACGTGGATTTTTAATGTGTTCATGATAGGGTATTTTTAAATAAAAAAATGAATACAGAGTTTCACAAATTAAACTCTAATTTAGATAAAGGATTTAAAACGCAATATATAAAAAAAAAGAATGTATTAGGTGAGCTATTTTTGATAAAAATGAAAATCCTAGAATACTACTAAAATAGTTATCAAATGAGTTTTCTTATGTTCTATAATTATTAAACTTAATTAATTTAAGTAACTAAATTTCATTAAATACGTTATTCTGCTGAATTAATTTGATTTTAATCAGAAAACCTTTAAAATTATGCGTCTAAAAGTTGGTCAACCTGCTCCTTTATTTTCTTCAGAAGATATTTTATGTCTGAAAGATTTGGTGAAACTTGAGCACTT
>DAIUBX010000007.1:0-6748 GCA_036846465.1 Bernardetia sp. | reverse complement strand
TCTTTAGAAGATATTTTTGGTAGAAAAATTGATTTGTCCTCTTATAAGGATAAAAATAAAAAAGTACTTGTTTCTTTTTTCAGAAATGTAGCCTGTCCCTTTTGTAATTTCAGAATCCATCAACTGACAAAGAAAAACGAAAAATGGAAAGATAAATTAGAAATGATTTTTTTCTTAGAATCAAAAAAAGAAGTCGTTTTGCGTAGTACTTTTCATAAAGATGTTTCTCCAATTCCGATTATTAGTGATGAAAATAAAGTTTTTTACAAGGAATATGGAATAGAAAAATCTACTTTTAAATGGATAGGAACAATGCTTTCATCTAAAAATAGAACTACATTCAACACATCTAAAGAAATGGGGTTGGCTGTTGATTCTGGAGAAGGATTAACGACAACTATCCCAGCCGACTTCTTATTAGATGAAAATCTGAATATTATAGAAGCCTACTACGGAACTAGTGTAGCAGACCATTTACCCTTCGAAAATATAGAAGCTGCTTTGTAGCAACAAGCTAGACTAATTTTTGTCATTCTTTTTATCAAAAACAATTTTACCACCTATTTCATTGTTTGTATAGTATTTTATTCATTTTAATCCCCCCCCTATGTCTAAACGTTTAGAAGCTGGTCAGTTAGCTCCCTTATTTTCTTTAACTGATATTTATGATAGAGAAATTGATTTGTCTGCTTACAAAAATAAAGGTAAAAAAATATTAATTTCTTTTTTTAGAAATGTAGCCTGCCCTTTTTGTAATTTTAGAATTCATCAACTTACAGCAAAAAATGATCAATGGAAAGATAAACTAGAAATGATTTTCTTTTTGGAAGCCAAGCAAGAAGTCATCTTGCGTAGCTCTTTCCATCAAGATGTTTCTCCAATTCCGATTATTGCAGATTTCAAACGAGAAACTTACCGTAAATATGGTACAGAAGTATCTGCTGAAAAATTTAATTCTACAATTAATTCGGAAGCACAAATGGCTATTCATTCCAGATTAGTAGCAAAAGGATATGAAATAGATTCAGGTGAAACTCAAATCCATTCTATTCCTGCCGATTTTTTATTAGATGAAAACTTAAATATAATAAAGGCTCATTATGGAAAAGATATTCCAGATCATTTGCCATTTGATCAAATAGAGAAAGTTGTTTTTTAAGACACATTATTCTAATAGGGAACATGAAAAAATCCAAAAGCTAAAGTTAGCTTTTGGATTTTTTTGCTTCTTCTTCCTCTGATTTTCTATCTGTATTGAGTTGCATGATAAGATGTACAAAAGTAAGTGTCAAGCCAAGTAAAATAAATAAAATAGTAAAAATAGGCACTCCTAATTCTATTTTTTTATCTAACCAGTTTCCTCCAAATCCTCCTAAAAGAACAGAACCTATCATTTCAGCACCTATACTAGAGTATTTTATGTATTTATTAGACCCTTTTTTGAGAGCTTCCTCTCTTTTTTGGGAAGCAATATTTAGTTTTTTAGTATAAGAATTTTCAAAAGAAAATTCAGATTCAGTATTTTTTAGTATTGGTTTTCCTTGATTCGAATTTAATTGTTTATCTAATTCTTCTTCAAATTCTTTATCTAATTTCTCTTCTGTCTGTTTGAGTTCTTTGAAAAACTTGTCTTTCAAGTTAGAAAACTCATTTAAAGAATTGTCTTTGAAGTCATCATTCAAATTATCTTGAGGCTTGTAGTTCTCGTTCTGATTTTTGTTCGATTCGTTCATTCTTTTTTCCATTTATTCCTAAGTTGGAAGAGTCATTTAGAGGTGGATTTTGTAGTGATGTTGTTACTTTTGGAGCTTCCCCTACCTTACATTGTCCGTTTATTTTAGCACCCAGTTCAGTTATCATACGTAAGACAAATACATCTCCATTAACTACTGCATTTGCTTTTAAGATAAGTAATTCGGACACAAAAATATTTCCTGTAATTTGTCCTTCTATCTCAGCATTACTAGCTACTAAATTTCCTTTTAGATTTGAACCACCCCCTAAAGCTACTTTAGATTTAGAAGTAATATTTCCATGAATTTCTCCATCAATTCTGATATTACCTTGTGTTAGCAAATCGCCTATAATTTTAGTGCCTTTGCCTATGATATTATTTGCTTCTACTTCGTTTGAGCCTACTGTTTGTTTTTTTGACTGGAACATAGCCATAAATATTTTTTGTGTTTTGATGATTTTATTTTTTTAATAAAAAGCTTTTGCTTTTCTGTTTCTTTTATCAATTTTTTGTAGAATTAGATTATAGTCTATTCATTTAGTAGGATAGCATTTATGTTTATGTCACAAATATAATCAAATCAAATGGTTTTTTTACAAAACATGTGAACTTGAACTATTTGCAAATAAATAACTGATTTTTAGTAGGATTTTGGTAGAATAATTTGGTAAACTACTCTAATTTAGACGTGTAATTTGAAATTTTTCTCTTGAAAATACAAATAATTAATGAATTACAAAGACTTTAGAGTAAAAAAATATTCTTTATAAACTCTATTTATCAAAAAAACCCTTTTACACTAAAAGGGTTTTTAAAATTGTATTATCGTACTATTTTAATGGATTGAGTTTTGGTAAATTAATTTGAGTATTTACGGTCTGTTTTTTTAAGAATCAAATCTATCTGAATTTTCCCCCAAAACGTATTCCTATTGCAAAATCCATAGTGATAAATTTATATTGTTTTTTAAACTCTAAAAACTCTAAGTTCAAATCACCAAAAGTAGAATCAAAGTCTTCAAAAGGATCAAACACTTTATTTGTAGGAACATTTGAAATATAACGAACTCCCACTCCCGTATACAAATTTGAATTTATTTTTTTAAAGAAACTATTCTTCCACCCAATTAAAAATTGCACTCCTACCGAACGTCTTCTGACTTGATAAATAGAAATCCTCTCATCTCCTATCCCAGTCCAGTTATTGGTAAGTGTACTAAAAGCATATTCTTCATAAACCTGTTGACCTTTCAAATAATTGGTATTTCTCCACATAAAACGAAGCCCATAATAAAAGGCATCTTGTGGATTGCTATATTTTCTATACCAACGAAGTTCAGATTTAATGACATAATTAGCCTTTGACGAGTTCAAGATATTTTGATTAATTGCTTCGTCTTGTGTGGCTAAAAAAGGGTCTATTTCTGTATTTAGCTTTGCTCCTGTAAGATTTACCATATAACCCAAATCTGTATAAATCGAAAAATCCTTTTTAATAAAATATTCTCCACCCAAGTAAATTGTAGGACAAGGTTCTAATAAAGCGAAAGGTGAAACATACCATTCTATGTTTCCTTTTGTATATTCTAGAGTTTTTGCATCTCTACGTACAAGTGTTATTTTTCGTTTACTATAAATTGTATCATACTCTACCTGTTTGTCTGTTTGAGCAAAGGAAGGGGTTATAAAAAGCAAAACTGCACCAAAAACGGCTATTCGGAAGGCAAAAATAGACATATTGTAAATTATGAAAATGTTTGAGTAAGTTAGAATTATGAATCAATTTTTTAAAAAAAAGTTATTTCAACTGGATAAAAAAGAAGAGTAAAAATAATCTTATTTTTAGTACGTAAAATACAGGTTTTTTGTGGCAAAAATTCAGTAAAAATTGATATGCAAAAATTAGATGTAAACATTAGGAACTAAGAAAATATCTAGTTCATCTGTATAATCGTCAATGTTGGAAAAATACAAGGACATTTTACCATAAACTTTTCAGTGATATTTATTATAAAAAAACATTTTTTTGAAAACCCTTTGCAATTCTTTAATTTAGCCTACTTTTAAGATTTTACAATAAAGCTTTTATAAAATAAAGAATGCCACAAGATACAACTCCAAACACAGACAATCCAACAACTCCAGATACATTACAAAATAAAAAAGAAGTTTTTACACCCAATTCAAAACTTTTCACGATAGATATTCACACACATATTTTGCCTGAACGTTTGCCAAATCTGCGTGAGCGTTATGGTTATGGTGGTTTTATTCACTTGGATCATCACAAACCCTGTTGTGCTCGTATGATGATGGACGACCGTTTTTTTCGTGAAGTAGAAGATAATTGTTGGTCAGCCGAGCGCAGAATGCAAGAATGTAATCATCAACATGTCGATGTGCAGGTTCTTTCGACTGTTCCTGTGATGTTTGGTTATTGGGCAAAACCAGAACATACATGGGATTTATCCAAAATGCTAAACGAACATATTGCAGGAATTGTAAAAGATTATCCAGACCGTTTTATTGGTTTGGGGACTTTGCCGATGCAATCTCCTGATTTAGCTATCAAAGAATTGGAAAGATGTGTAAAGGATTTGGGATTAGCAGGAGTAGAAATTGGTTCGCATATTATGGATTGGAACTTAGATGCTCCCGAACTTTTTCCTATTTTTCAAGCAGCAGAAGAGTTAGGCGCAGCTATTTTCGTACACCCTTGGGATATGATGGGAACAAGCAAAATGCCTAAATATTGGCTTCCTTGGTTGGTTGGAATGCCCGCAGAAACAAGTTTGGCTATTTGTTCGATGATTTTTGGAGGTGTTTTTGAAAAATTGCCAAATCTAAAAGTTGCTTTTGCTCACGGTGGAGGTTCTTTTCCTGCTACTATCGGACGTATTCAGCACGGTTTTGAAGTTCGCCCCGATTTGTGTGCCATTGATAATCCTGTTTCTCCAATGAATTATTTAGGAAAATTTTATTTAGATTCTTTGGTTCATAGTCCTCAAATGTTGGATTATGTCGTTAATTTGATTGGTGCAGATAAGGTGTGTTTGGGTACAGATTACCCTTTTCCTTTGGGCGAACTTCAACCAGGAAAACTCATTCATTCGATGAATTACGATGATAAAAAGAAAGAACAATTATTGAGTGGTTCGGCTTTGGAATGGTTGGGATTGAAAAAGTCAGATTTTGCTTTCATGCAATCGTGGGATATGGTTTAATTTCTTGATTTATTCTACGACCTTTTTACTTCAATGTGAATTATGGGATTAGAAATAACCTTTTTATTTGTTTAAAAATAGATCAGTGTAGTAAAATTCGATTTGACAAATCAAATTGTTGTCTTGACATAAAACATAATTTTACTACACAACCATAAGAAAAAATAATTTTCATTCCTTCTAAATTTCTGTTATCATTCTAAAACTTAACCAATACTAAGCCTCTCTAATAAAATGATTGTTTTTCTTCTCAAAAGCAATCATAGTAGGGTTTCCGTGTCCACAATAGATTTTTGTATCATCTGGTAGTTTGTACATTACATTCTGAATTGTATCTCTCAAAACCTCCATACTTCCACCAGGTAAATCCGTTCTTCCAATACTTTGAAAAAATAAAACATCGCCATTAATGCAAAACTTTTGTTCTGCCGAATAAAAAGCCAAATGCCCTGGGGAATGCCCCGGAACGAAAAGTGTTTTTAGTGTAGAATTACCAAAAGTAATATCTGTTTTTTCATCTATAAAAATATCTACCGTAGTGGCATCATACCCACCAAAACCATACGAAGGAGCATATAAAGGAACTTGATTAAGCTGTTCGGATTCAATTCTGTGTGCTTCTAATTTTACATTATAGGTATCTTTTACAAATTTATTTCCCAAAACGTGGTCAATATGACAATGTGTATTGATAAGACGAACTACTTTCAAATCGTTTTGCTTAATAAAAGCCTTCAAAACTTCTTTTTCTTGTGGCGAATAACAACCGGGGTCAATGATAATGGCTTCTTTGGTTTCATCAAAAAGCACAAACGTATTTTCTTGAAACTGATTAAATGTAAATTGTTGTATGGAAATCATATTTTTAGTAATTAGTAATTGGAGAATGGACGTTAGGGAATGGAAATTAGGACAAGGTAAAATTTCATTGTTATTCTCCCATTTCCCAATCTCTATTCCCCAATTCCTATAATTTAATTATTTGTTCTGTGTGTGCATCTGTTTTTACTTTATTGATGACTTCTTCTATTTTTCCTTGTTCATCAATTACAAAAGTAGTGCGCTGTGTTCCCATGTATTTTTTACCAAACATACTTTTTTCTTTCCAAACGCCATACGCTTCATTGATTTTGAAATCTTCATCTGCTAATAAAGAAAATGGTAAATCATATTTTTCAGCAAATTTTTTGTGAGAAGCCACACCATCTTTACTCACTCCTAAAACTACATACCCCTTTTTTTGAAGGTCTGTATAGTTATCTCTCAAATTACAAGCCTGTGCTGTACAACCAGAGGTATCATCTTTTGGGTAAAAATATAGAATTACTTTTTTTCCTTTTAGTTGAGAAAGTTTAATTTCGTTTCCATTTTGGTCGTTTGCTGTAAATTCGGGTGCTTTATCTCCTTTTTTGAGTTCCATAATCAATGTGTTTTTATTTGGTTTTTGTTGAATGAATTAAAGCTACTGAACTAAACAAGGTAAAATAAAGTTTTGAGAGAATAAAAACCAAACCTTCAACAATCTGATTTACAGCAAATTAAAATATCAACTTAATTTTATTCAAAAATAAGTCATTTTTTTATTAAAAAATGTTTGTAAACTTAAAAAAACCTTTTACCTTTGCACTCGCAATAGGGGAAAACAAAACCTAAATAAAAGCCAAAATATGGCGAGGTAGCTCAGTTGGTTAGAGCGCAGCACTCATAATGCTGAGGTCGAGAGTTCGAATCTCTCCTTCGCTACAAATATACCCTTACACTATTGTAAGGGTATTTTTTTTGAATTAGTC
>DAIUBX010000006.1:0-17434 GCA_036846465.1 Bernardetia sp. | reverse complement strand
ATTCTATGAAAGCAATTTTGGTAACTGGAGGAGCTGGTTTTATTGGTTCTAATTTTATTCCTTATTTTTTAGAAACGCACAAAGATTACAAAGTAATTAATTTGGATTTACTGACCTATGCAGGAAATTTGGATAATTTGAGTGAGGTTGAAGCCAATCCTCGTTACGAATTTGTGAAAGGAGATATTGTCAATCGTCAGCTTGTAGAACATATTTTTGAAAAACATGATATAAAAGGAGTAATTCATTTTGCTGCCGAATCTCACGTTGATAACTCTATTACAGACCCAGAGGCTTTTGTAAGAACGAATGTTCACGGAACTTTTACACTCGTTGATGTAGCCCGTAAATATTGGATGAATGCCCCTTTTTCATACAAAGAAGGCTATGAAGATACTCGTTTTCTTCACGTTTCGACAGATGAAGTATATGGAACTTTGGGAGAAACAGGATTTTTTACAGAAACTACGCCTTATGCTCCAAACAGTCCGTATAGTGCTTCAAAAGCAGGAAGTGATATGATTGTCAGAAGTTATTTTCATACCTACGGACTTGATGTTGTGATTACAAACTGCTCAAATAATTTTGGAGAAAAACAGCACCACGAAAAACTTATTCCTACCATTATCAGAAAAGCTCTTTCTAATCAACCTATTCCAATTTATGGAAATGGACAAAATATTAGAGATTGGCTCTATGTTTTAGATCATTGTAAAGGAATTGATAAAGCGTTTCAGAAAGGAAAAAAAGGAGAATCGTATAATATTGGTTCGAATAACGAATGGAATAATTTGAATTTAGCCAAAAAAATCTGTTCCCTTTTAGATACCATTAAGCCGAAAGAAACAAGAAAATATGAAGATTTATTAACCTTCGTAAAAGACCGTCCAGGGCATGATTTGCGTTATGCCATTGATTCTTCAAAAATTGAAAATGAGCTAAATTGGAAAGCAAATACTGATTTTGATACAGCTCTTACCAAAACAATTAATTGGTATATTGATTTGTATAATTCTGATAAATTCAAATCAAACTCTACTTCTTCAAATTCAAAAACAGAAAAAAAAGAAGAATCTAAAAAAGTCGAAAATATAGAAACGGTAGAAGCTGAGGAAATAAAAGCTGAACAACAGCCAAAACCACAAGAAAACAGACAACCAAAAGAAGAACCTATCATAGAATTAAAGACTAGACCTGTTTCAGAATCAAAAATAGAAATGAAGGAAGAACCTAAACACCAAACCCAAAACGAGCCTCAACAAGAAAAACCTGTTTATTCTTCTACTTTTTCTACTACTGGCTATGATAAAATTTTTGATAACGCCAATTTGAATGAATCCTTAGAAGCTCTTGCAGAAGTAAAAGCTGCCGTCATTCGTACACGAAAAGACTACGAATTTTACCAAGAAAAAGAAAAAGATGCCGAAAATAAAGCAAAACGTATCATAACAAAAGCACAAGAAGGAAATTTGGATTGGAATGAAGCAAATAACCTTGCCATGGAACTTCTAAAAGAACAAGAACGCTCAAAGCAAATGGCTGATGGTGCTTTGAATCAACTTGCAGAATTAGGAAAGTTACAGGATAAAATCGAAAAACATGCTCAAACTGTAAAATCTATCAAAGAAAAACAGCGTGTCAAGATGCCTGATTCATCTGAAACAATATCAATGATAGAGCGCATGAAAGCCAAAATTCAGAAAGATGAAATTTTGGGAGATTTGTATCATGATTTTGGAAAAGATTCGGCTAAAAATGACCCATTATTGAATGAAAAAGTCAATAAAGCACTAGGAATTGACCCTGATAAAGATGCCTTGAATGCTCTCAAAAGTAAATTAGGAATAGATAAAAAATAACTATATCTATCTAAAAACCAATAGTTTACATATTTAATTAACTGTATCTTATTTTGAAATAAGGTACAGTTTTTTTATATTCAAATAAACTTTATGATTCTCGATAACGTTACTCATTCAAATACACATAAAGACAAAGTCTAATCTTATTTTCTCTTTCTATTTTTTCTCAAAACCTTTAATTCTTTGTTTTTATGGCAGACCAAAATCCACCTCAAGATAATCCACAGAATACTTCTAAGGATAATTTGAACGCTAATTCTAAAAATTTACCTCAAAATCAAGATTTTATTCCCACTCCTCCAAAAAGTATTACCAAAACAGTTTGGAAGGTATTCCGAAAAGCAAAAAAAGTAACTGCTCAAGCAAATAGTATCATTAATGGTTCTGTTGGTGACAAGTTCCAAGAGCATTCTATTTTGAAGCCTTTGGATATAAAAATGAATTTTTATCATCGTCAAAATATCGTCAAACCTACTAAAAGAAGTCTTGACATTCGTTCGAATTATTCCTACAATGACAAGCCCGTTTCAAACAAAATTTGTATTCTGATTCACGGACTTGTCTTTAATGAAACCTGTTGGCAATTCAAGGATAGAAGCGATTATGGAAAAAAATTAGAAGAAGATTTTGGTTATACGCCTTTTTATTTGCGCTACAATACAGGCTTACATATTTCAGATAATGGACAAGAATTAGCCATTCTTTTGGAAGAATTGTATCAAAATTATCCTACACAAATAGAAGAAGTTTATTTTATTTGTCACAGTATGGGAGGACTTTTGATGCACAGCGCAGCCTATTATGCAAAAGAAGAAGGTTTTGATTGGGTCAAGAAAACAAAGAAAGTATTTTTGCTTGGAACACCTCATTTGGGTTCTTTCTTTGAGCGTTTTGCTAATGTTACGACCAATATTTTACAGCGTGTTCCCAACTGGCATACTCGTTTGGTAGGAAAAGTCATCAACCTTAGAAGTGCAGGAATAAAAGATTTGCGTTATGGTTATTTGAGAGAAGAAGATTGGAAAGATAAAGACCCAGATTCATTTTTAGAAAATACTAAAAACGAAGTTCCTAAATTAGAAGGTGTAGAATATTTTATTATTTCGGGCAGACTTACCCAAGAAGAAACGCATTGGGTAAATAAGTTTTTCGGAGATATTTTGGTCAGTAAAAAAAGCGCACATGCTCACTTTATAGAAACTGAAGAAGTTGATTCTGAAAGTAATAATTCTATTCAGTTTGCAGGAGCGCATCACTTCAAACTTCTTACAATGAATGAAGTTTATGACAAAATTAAATTTTGGATAGAGAAAAAGTCATAGAATTCTATCATTTAGCTTTTTTAGCTATCGATATTCTTAGATATAAATTTAGTAAATTGCTAAAAAAACAATTCTATGAAAAATCAAAAAAGCTCTTTTCAACAATGGTATCAGAAATACAAAAAATATCTTTACGTAGAACCACTTATGTACGGAACAATGATTTTGATAATCATTATCAGCATAATTCTAGTAAAGATATTTAAGAATTAATTACGTATTTTCATCCTCTTTATTTTTCTATTAAACTCTGTGGTTAAAAATGTATTTAAAATTTTTTATACATCACCTTCTGTTTTCATCCAAACTGTACGTTGAGGAAATGGAATTTCGATACCTGCTTCGTCCATTTTGTATTTTAGTTCTTCTATCAAATCATTGTGTACCGTCCAATAATTTTCTGTTTTTGTCCACGAACGAACACCAATATTTACAGAGCTATCTCCCAAACTTGTTACAATAATAATCGGATTAGAAGGAGCTTTTTCCTCTCCTTCTTTCAAAACAAGTGGGTGTGCAGTTGCTGTTTTTGACATAATTTCTTTTGCTGTTCGTATATCATCTCCATAACTAATTCCAATAGTAATATCTACTCTTCTAATTGGTTCTCTTGAATAATTTGTAATCGGACTATTTGATAATTCGCCATTTGGGATGATGATAAGTTTATTATCTGTTGTATTCAAAAGTGTGTAAAATATTTGAATATCTTTCACTGTTCCAAGCATTCCTTTTGCTTCAATAAACTCTCCTATTCGATACGGTTTCAAAACAATAATCAAAACACCTCCTGCAAAATTGGACAAACTTCCTTGTAAAGCAAGTCCAATTGCTAGACCAGCAGCCCCCAAAATAGCAGCAAAAGAAGTTGTATTAATGCCTAAAATAGAAGCAACAATGATAAATAAAAGAATTTTTAGGGCAACATTAATCAGACTAGACAAAAAATTAGCTAAGGCTAAGTCACTTATTGATTTATTCAATCCTTTTTTTATGAGATGATTTATAAAATTAGCCAAAAACCATCCAATGACTAAAGCTACAATCGCATAAATAACTTGCAGACCGTGCTTGATGATAAGTTCTTCTATATTAAGTTTTTTGATATCGAAATTCATAAAGAGAGTTTATTTTTTTATTAAAAATGAAGATTAGAATAAGCATAAAGTAACTCAACCACATAAAAACTAAATTTGTTTTAATTTCAACAAAATACAAATAAATCACGAACCTTTTCAAGTTTTTTCAAACTTATACCTTCAAAAATTAGTTTGGAACTTTATTCGTGTAGAGATTGGTTAAGCATTTGTAATTAAATAGTTGTAATTTTCAAATCGTAATTATTTCATGTAATTTGCAATCAATTATTTTTTTTATTTAGCACAAAAATTAAAACATACAAAAGATAATAATAATTATTTTTTAAACTAGACATTTTAACAAACACAATTTAATCACTTAATGAAATTAGAAGAATTCAATTAAAAATAGAAATACATTTCTGACTTCTAAATTCTACCTTTATTTATATATGACAAAGAAAAAGAAAACCAAAAACGAGAAAAATCCTCGTCTTAGCCGTGAAGAAATCCAAAAATTAGCCACAAGACTTATCGAAACACTTGCTCAAAGCAAATCTGAAAGTTTTACACTGCGCCAACTTTATACAAAAATTGGCTTAACTGAAAAAGAACAAAAAGAAACATTAAGAGAAATCATTGAAACGGTTGCTAGTCCTGAAAATTCAACTTCAAAAAACAAAGAACCTCAAAAGGAATCTCAAGAAGCGAAAACAGAAGAACCAAAAAGTAATTTGAATCAAAATAAAAAAGAACAAATTACAAAGCCAAAAGAAATTATTAGAGGCACAACTGTACAAAAACAAGCCTTATCTGATCCATCAGATAGATTGGATAACGAACAAAAAGACGAAGCAAAAAAAGTAAAATCACATACTGAATTACAAAAAAACGAATATATTGGTACTGTTGATGCAGGTCGTGATTCTTCATATATCATCTGTGAAGGATTAGAAGAAGATGCTTGGGTCGGTTCTCACAAAATAAAAGGTGCAATCAATGGTGATATTGTCAAAATTAGATTGACAGGAAACCGAAAAGGAAAAAATCCAGAAGCTGAGGTAGTAGAAATAATTGAACGAGGCAGAACTGAATTTGTCGGAAATGTTCAATTACTCAACCGATTTGCTTTTGTAGTAGTAGAATCCAAAAAAATGAAAATGGACATTTTTGTTCCTTTGGATAATCTAAATGGAGCAACAAATGATGACAAAGTAATTGTCAAGATTGTAAAATGGTCGGAAGAAAAAGGCAAAAATCCAGTAGGAGAAGTAACTGAAGTTTTAGGAAAAGCAGGAGAAAATGAAGCTGAAATCCACGCCATTATGGTAGAATTTGGCTTACCAATAGATTTTGATGAAAAATTAATTCAAAAAGCAGAAGAAGTTCCTGATGATTTGACAGATAAAGAATTCAAAAAACGTAAAGATTTCCGTCCTGTTCTTACTTTTACCATTGACCCAGTTGATGCCAAAGATTTTGATGATGCTATTTCCTTAGCTTATTTACCTAACGGAAATTATGAAATAGGCGTTCATATTGCAGATGTTACGCATTATATCAAACCAAATACTTTACTAGAAAAAGAAGCGCAAAAACGTGCAACTTCGGTTTATTTGGTGGATAGAGTTGTGCCAATGTTGCCAGAAAGAATTTCAAATCATTTGTGTTCGTTACGTCCACAAGAAGAAAAACTAGCTTTTTCTGCCGTTTTCGAATTGGATAAAAACGGAAGTGTTCACAATCGTTGGTACGGAAAAACAGTTATCTATTCTGACCGTCGTTTTACGTATGAAGAAGCACAAGAACGCATCGAAACCAAAGAAGGTGATTATGCAGATGAGATAAATGTATTAAATGACCTTGCCAAAAAACTACAAGCCAAACGATTCAAACAAGGTGCAATTAGTTTCGAAACGCAGGAAGTAAAATTTCAATTAGATGAGAATGGAAAGCCTTTGGGAGTTATTCCAAAAATCCGAAAAGATGCTCACAAACTTGTAGAAGAGTTTATGTTATTGGCTAATAAGAGTGTAGCTGAATTTGTATATCGTTACAAAAATGGAAAAGAAAAAAATACAATGGTTTATCGTGTTCACGACGATCCAGACCCAGAAAAATTGAATAATTTGAGATTAATGGCAAAAAATTTCGGTTATGAAATTAATATTGAACCCGAACATTTTGCAGCTTCTTTAGCCAAATTAGTAATTGATACAGAAGGCAAACCCGAATACGAAACATTACAATCTTTAGCGATTCGTTCGATGGCAAAGGCAATTTACACTACAAAAGCAATAGGACATTTTGGACTTGCATTTGAGCATTATTCTCACTTTACATCGCCTATTCGTCGTTATCCTGATATGATGGCGCATCGTTTATTAGAAAAATATTTAAACAATAACATTAAATCAGTTGATCCAGCCAAATTTGAAAGTATGTGTCGCCATTCTTCGGATATGGAAAAACGTGCCTCTGATGCCGAACGTGCTTCTATTCGTTATAAACAAGCTGAATTTATGGCAGCACATATCGGAGAAGTATTTGAAGGTATGGTTACTGGAGTAACAGAATGGGGATTGTATGTAGAAATAACATCAACAGCTTGTGAAGGAATGATTCGTTTATCAGATTTGAAAGGAGATTATTTTGAATATGAACCAAAAAATCAACGAGTAATTGGTCGTAAATCTCAAAAAACATATACATTAGGAAATAAAGTAGAAGTGCGAGTAAAAAATGTAGATATGGAAAAAAGAACCATTGATTTATTAATGGAAACAGAAGAAGAATTTTATGTAAGCACAAATAAATCTCGCAAACCTCGTACTGGAAAAAGTAATAGTGGAGGTGGAAGAAGAAGATAGACTGCCATTCTCTACACTTTTCATATTTCAAAAGAGAATCTAATCCATTGATTAGGTTCTTTTTTTATGTGCATAAATTATATCACTTTAAACAAAATAGATATACAATTTATTTCCACAAAAAGCATCACAAAATAGTATATAATAGTGTCCTACTTCGTCTATTCTTCAAAAAGCTCACGGTTTTTGCATGATTTATAAATTAGAAGTATCACAAGTATCATTATAACTACCACTATCAAAAAAATAGAGCTATTATTTTTTTGAAACTATTTTTATTTACTTAAAACCAAATAATCAATATGAAGAATATATTATTCTTCGGTGATAGTCTGACAGAAGGGTATGGTTTGCAAACTTACCAAGCTCCTCCTGCACTTATTCAACAAAAGATAGATAGTTATGGATTGCCTTATTGCACTATCAATGCTGGTGTGAGTGGTGATACTACGCACAGTGCCATCATGCGCTTACCTAATGTCCTTCAGCAGCAAGAAGTAGATATTTTTGTTCTTGCCTTAGGAATAAATGACCTTTTTAGAGGAATTACGCCTCAAAAAATGGAGCAAAATCTAACTCAGATTATTGAGCGTACAAAAGCACAATACCCAAATGTTATGATTGTACTAGCAAAAGTAAAACTACCTTTGGAAGTACTTTTAAGTTTTGGTATGATGGGACAGATTGCTGCACAATATGCTGTTCAGTATCAAAAAGTCTATGAAAATCTAGCTCAAAAATATAGCTCTCCTTTAATTCCTTCTTTGTTGGAAGGTGTAATGGGAGAAATACATCTTAATCTTTCTGACCGTTTACATCCCAATGCACAAGGCTATGAAATTGTAGCTAATACAATTTGGGAAACAATTTATCCAATTCTGCGTCAGACTTATACTAATTAAAATTATTTTGATTCAAAAAAAAATTGTACTTTTGCAAGACTATTTACCGTCCAAAAAGAAAGCAGATAATTAATTTGATTGATTATCTGTTTTTCTTTTTTATGATTTTCTGTAGCCGACAATTTCTAACTTTTGAAAACTACTTGTATTTCACATTTCTAACTTCCGAAATCTAACTTCTAACTTTATTTAAAACTGGCTTATCAAACCAAAATGAATCTTTGAATTAATAACAGAAATAGACTGCGTTTTAGAATTCCCCATTGCATAAACAAAATAAAAAACACCTGTTTTGGTAGCAAAACTAATTCCTGCACCTGCCGAAGTAGGCAAATCTAAATAAATTTCATTTCTACGAGTATGCGCCCGAACGGCTGCTTGTTCTGCAAAAGCCATCAAATAAGAACGCTCTTCGAAATAAAAACGCCATTCTGCACCCAAAAGTCCATAACGAGACACAAAAAAACTATTTGGGTCAAAGCCACGAAGATTTTGTAAACCTCCCACTCTCAAAAGTTCATTCAAAAATAAATTCTTACTTTCTATAAATTGAATTTGTGTCCTTAAACGAATAGAAGACAATTTATTCACTTTGAAAAACAAATTTACATCTGTATTAAATTTTAATTGTGGACTGCTAAAATTGTCGTTTTGTTGTGTATCTGAAATTCGGCTTCTGCTAAGAGAATCAGTAAATGTTTTATTTCCTGTTGATAGTTCTGTAGTAATTTGAAAGCCTTTTCTTGGAAAATAAATATCGTCTAAAGTATTATAAGAGTGCGAAATTCCATAATGAAAAAAACGACTATCGGCTGTCGGAACGTTTGCTGTGTCTGCATTTCTGATAATTCCTGTTCGTGCAGTGGTAAGAAGAGAGGTAAAAAAGCCAATTTTGCCAAATTTTGCACTTGGATAAGCTATATTTGCACGTCTTTCGACGATACTAAATGTTGAATCTTCTTTTATAAAATTAAAATTTCCTCCTATTTCTAAGTTTGTTTTTAAAAAATTAGGGTGTTGATAATTTGCAAAGAGAGTTTGAGATTCGGGGCGAATTCTTTGCCATTCGAAAGCGATTGTTTTTCCTGCTCCAAAAGGATTGACAAGATGTAGCTTTACTTGTCCTGTCAAAAGTAAATTAGAGCCAGATGAATTTTGAGAACTTCCTCCTGCTTGGTTTTTTGGCAAAAAACCGATTACACCATCAAATTGACTGCTTCGTACTCGCTTCAAAGGAAGTCTTAAATATGCTCTGTCATAACGAAATTCTACATTTGGCTTACCGTTTAGTTTCAGATAAGGCATTGTTTGTAAAAGTCGAATGGCATTTTTGACTGCATTCTCTTGATAAATTTTTCCTTGTTGAATGTGTAAATAATTCATCAAAAAGTCTTTTTTAATTTTTGCATCACCATCAATAATCAAAGAATCAAACTGAATCAATGAGCCACTTTGATACGTCAGATTTGCAGAAAAATAAATTCGCTTATCCGTTTCAATAATTTCTGCATTATCTAAATTTGTTCTAGCCATTGGATAGCCATTATTTTCGGCATATTTTAAGATGGCTTGTTGTAATTTTTCTATATCTTGAGTTTTGACAGGAATATTTATGTTATTTTTTGCTATTTTTTTGAGAAAATCTTTTCTTTCAAAATCAGCAATAACATTTTTTTGTACCAAACTAGGAAGGGATTCTGTTCGTAACTCTTTCCAAAAAGTTTGTTTTCCTAAGTTGATAATAAGTTCTATTTTATTTTTAGAATTTGATTTATTAAGACTATCAATAGTAAAAGGAAGTATTTTTGCGTTCCAATAGCCTTCGTTGTGCAGATTTTGGAGTAAATTTGTAGTTAGCTGATTTAATTCTAAAAGTGATTTTATTTGTTTTGGAATACTGGTAGAAGGTAATTTTTTTTCAAAAGAATTTTGATACAAAAGAGTAACCTCAACTTGTGCTGCTACTTTTTTCGTATTAAAAAACACTAAAAAAACAAGCAAAAGAAGGTGTGTAAAAAACTTTAAATAAGAAAAATCAGTATTCATTAAGGTAAAAGTTGTATTTTAGCTACGCAGACTTATAGTTCATTCTCTGTGTTCTCTGTAACTCTGTGTTTAAAATAAAGTAAAAAGTCCGATTTTAGATAAAAAAGTAAAGTTCTTCACTTCTTGTTTCATACTTCTTAATTCTAACTTTATTTTCTCTGTGTTTAAAACGTATTTTTGTACTATAAAACGTATTCTATCAATAAAATATGCAAAACGAAAACGAAAATCAACCTATCCCACCTTCTTTTTCTCAAAATAATTACGAAGATGATGCTTCAAACCCATTTTTATATGAAGAAGTTATCTATGAAAAGAAAAAACCTAAATATTGGTTACATATTTTACTCTTTGTCATTACTTTCATAGCGACTACTTTAGCAGGTGCAGAATGGATTTTTGGAGAAAAAAGCTTTATAAATCTTCTTTTTGATGTTGATGGTTTTGCAGGAATTGGAAGTGGTGGACTTGGTTTTGATGGTTTTGTGGCTGGTTTGGCATATTCTATCCCTTTTTTGGGAATCTTGACATTTCATGAGTTCGGACATTATTTTGCTGCAAAATATCACAACATTCGTGCTTCTTTGCCTTTTTATATTCCAATGTGGCTTGGCTTTTTGGGAATGCCTTCTACTATAGGCACAATGGGCGCATTTATCAAAATTGAATCGCCTTTTACTTCTCAAAAATCTCTTTTTGATGTTGGTGTAGCAGGCCCTTTGGCTGGTTTTGTGATTGCTTTGGGAGTTCTTTTTTATGGTTTTTTGAATCTTCCATCGCCTGAATATGTAATTGAAGTAGCGCATCCATCTTGGCAAAAATACGGTTTGGATTATGCTTCTCACGTTTATAAATCCATTCCAGAAGGTGCAAATATGGAACTCGGAACAAATCTTTTATTTGAGTTTTTTAAAAACTATGTTGCCCCAAACTCTGAATGGGTACCGAATAATAGAGAAATTTTTCATTATCCTTTTTTACTAGCTGGTTATTTAGCTTTATTCTTTACGGCTCTCAACCTTATGCCGATTGGTCAGCTTGATGGAGGACACGTTTTGTATGCAATGTTTGGCGAAAAATGGCACAAAAAAATTTCCATGTCCATGTTTACCCTTTTCTTGACGTATGCAGGGTTAGGACTGATTTCTCCACAAGACCCCATCGAAGATATTGCGCTGTATAGTATTTTTTATCTCTTTTTCTTATTCATTATTTTCCTCAAAAATACAGAAAAACCGATTAATGCCGTTGTCTTTGCCTTAGGTATTTATGCTTTTCAATTTATAGTGATCAGTATTTTTCCAGAAGCAAAGGGTTATTATGGTTGGTTGGCTTTTGGTTTTCTTTTAGGGCGAGTTTTGGGACTTTCGCATCCACCTACACAAAATCAAGTTATGCCACTTACAAAAGGCAGAATGATTTTGGGAGTGATTACTTTTATTATTTTTATACTTTGTTTTTCGCCTCAGCCTTTTGTGATTTCTTAATGGTAGAAATTATAAACTAAGGATATGTATTTTTGGCATCAATTTTCTATTTATCAGAAGTATATCAAAATCAAATTTTTGTCGTTACTTTTTATGTTAGGACTTTAGCAAACACAATTTTATAAAACATAAAATTTGACTTTCTTCGATTGGACAGGGTTTTAACCCTGTCAGATTAACAAAAAACCTACTATTCTAAAAAAATCTATGAAAAACCTTCGTTTTATCATTCTCTTATCCACTTTACTCTGCATTTCTTTTTCTACTTTCGCTCAACAAAATAACATTACTCAAAAATGGTGGACTGATTTGAATGAAGGTTGGCAGCTTTATTTTAGACACAATCACGAAATAGACAGCATTCCAACAGCTCAAAATTTAGAAAAAATCTATAATCTCAAAAAAATAGATTGTGCAGGAACAGAAGAGTATTACAACAAACTCATCTTGGATATAAATCCATTAAAAGACTTACCTTTTTTAGAAGAAGTGGATTTTTCGTACTGTCCTGTCAGTTCGTTAGAACCTTTACGAAATGCCAAAAATTTGCGTAAAATAGATGCAGAACGAACACTTCTTTCAGACCTTTCTCCAATTTCTAAACTAGAAAATTTAGAGGAAATTTGGGTACAAAAATGTATCGGAATCAACTCTATTGCTTCACTTTCTTCTCTCAAAAACCTCAAAAAATTATCTCTTTCTGGAACTGCTGTGGCTGATATTTCGGCTTTAAGTTCTGTTTCTACTTTGGAGCGTCTTTATTTGGCTTATACCAAAGTGAAAGATATTTCTGCTCTCAAAAATCTTGAAAATTTAGAAAAAGTTAGTTTTACAGCAACAGGAATCAAAGATTTTTCTCCTTTATCTAATCTCAAAAATCTGAAATCAATTTTGGCGTGGCGAACTCCTGTAAGCGATGTTTCTTCTTTATCAAAATTGGTAGGTTTGGAAGAATTATACTTGAATTGGACACAAGTCGAAGATATTTCTGCTCTCAAAAATCTTGTAAAACTGCGTGTAATCGGCTTAGGAAATACGAAAGTAAGTGATATTTCTGCACTTTCTATGATGAGCCAACTAACAGAGGTTCAATTAAATGATAGCAAAGTTACGGATATAGAAGCACTCAAGAATGCTAAGAATTTAGAAACTTTATCTGTTTCGGAAACGGAAGTAGAAAAGATTGATGTTTTGGAAAATTTTATTCATTTGAAAAAAGTATTTCTCAACAAAACAAAAATCAAAAGTATTGCTTCTCTCCAAAATGCGACAAAATTAGAGCTTTTAGAAGCAGGAGAAACAGGTTTAGGCTCATTAAAAGGAATTGAAAATTTAGTCAATATAACTGATTTGTATGTCTATCAAACACAAATCAAAACACTAAAACCTCTAGCAGAATTGATAAAACTAGAAAAATTATTTTGTGGAGAAACTCAAATAACATCTTTGGAAGGATTAGAAAATAAGTCTAATTTACAAATCTTAGATGCTCAAAAAACAGAAGTTCAAGACCTTACACCTATCAAAACCTGTACAAAACTTGAAACCCTTGTTTTGATAGATACCAAACTAGATAACATAGAAATAGCCGAACAGCTCAAAAGACAAAGCCTTAAAAAACTATACATCAAAGGAACTCCTTTACAAGAAAAAATACAAGAAGAAGAAGGAGAGGGAGATGGATATTAGAAATCCTTTCTACCTTCAATAAAAAAGCCATTATCATTGATTTTGATAATGGCTTTTCTAATTTACGAATTAGGTTTTGTTAGAAAATCTCTTCTTTTTTAAGCCCAATAAAAGTCATCAGTGGACTTTTACATACAATTTTCCCTTTGATTGGTTTTAGGTTTTTACCTTCCACAGTTTCGACATTATTTTCTCCTCCCATAGCATCAATTTCCAAAATAACTTCATCATCTGAAAAAGAAACTACTTTTAAAGTCCCTGATTTGGTAACTACCATTTTGAATCCGTCCTCATTCAGATACATAATATTAAAACTTGCTTTCAATTCATTTTCTTTGTCCTCTGTTGTAATTTGAGCTGTGAGTGGACTTTTGAAAAGTTCTGGTTTTCCAATAATTCCTATTTGAATTGAGTTTTGGGCATTTTCTTTTGTTTCTGTAAGAGTAAAAACCATAGTAATACCATCATTGCCTTTTACAATATTGAAGATAGGTTGTGCCTTTTCAAAATTAAGGGAGTTTCCATCTACTGTTACACCGATTTGAGCAGTAGCTTTATCAGCATTAGTGATATTAGAGGTTTCTACGTTTGTTCCCATAACTGCACCTGCTATTTCTTCAGCAATAGTTTCATTTATTTTGTCTTCTAGTGCTTTTTTAGGATTGCAAGAAGTAAAAGTAAGAACAAAAAAGGATAGAATAAAGCACGATAAAAATTGAGTTTTCATTTGAGTTATTTTTAATAAAAAATAGTTTGTGTTAATAATTCTGATACTTATTGGTAAAAAAGGGAGTTAATTAAAACCTAAAGTCACTTTCAATACCAACTACTTTATCAGAAAGAGATAAATTTGGAGGTTTATTTTTTATGATTATACTAAAGATTTTAGTTTGTTAATTCCATTTCCATTGTAAAATCTTTGGGCATAATAAACTGGTTTTGCTCTATTTTTTAAAATTCAACGAGATTTCACCATCGTTGAGGTCAAAAAATAAAAGTAAAAAAGATAATTAAACTTGAAATCTAACAAGATGTAATTAATCTATTCACCACTTATTAATAACTAACAAAGTACAAACTATATTGCAGAAACTTGAAAAAATCTTATTTTTTTTGAGTGTAGAATGGGCAGCATGTATGTGTTTTTGCAGGAAAATAAAAACCATAACTCTACTACTAATTATCGAAGTAAATGAGAACTATTTTAATTAAAGAACAACCAATTAATTACCACTTCTAAAGCACGAGGTTGAGCAATATATAGAGGTGTATCATAATAACCTTGCCCTACTGCATCTAACAACACATTATTTACCTTCATCGTAATTTTGGCTCTGCTTACTTTGAAATTAAAGAATAAATCCATTTGAGGAAAACCACCTACATTGTATCTTTCTTGTAAATGAAACTGCTGAATAAGTGGATTATAAGCATCTGCTTTATATTTGCTGTGATAATGAATATCTGTTCCAATTTCAGCTTCCATTGCGTTATTAAATAATTTATCCTTATAGAAGAACATCAAATTGACAAAAACAGGAGGCATTCTGACCAAATCCTCTCCTAAGTTTTGATTGTAACGAAAATCCAAAAGAGCGTGTAACTTATTATATGAACCTTTCATTACAAGTCCTGACGAAATAGGTTGTGTAGCTTTTGAAGTCTGACGAGCTACTGAATTTGAGTCATTATACACCAAATTTTGAATATTACTCACTGAAAAATAAGGACGAAGAGAAATTTTGTAGGCAGAATCTACTTTATTAAAAAAGGGTAGTTTTAATGGATTAAACTCAATGGAAGCATACACTTTGTCGCTTGTCGTATTTACAAAATTATCATTTTGCCAACGCAGTTGTGGCTGAAAAGAATACTGCTCAACCATAGAAGGCGAATAAACCATTCTACTTAGTCCAACAGTCAAATTATTTCTAATCCATTCTCCCGAAACTCTATAATCTCCTACCAAATCCGAAACAATTTGATATTCTGCTGATACATCAATATAAGAAATGACAGAAATTGTATTGTCTTGTATCGTTGTGGAAATTTTCCGTTTGACTTGAGTAGAGTCTTTTTTAGAAAGAGAATCTAATAAATTACTCTCTTTTTCATATTTTTTTGTACTACTTTCTAGTTTATCATTCTTCTTCGAATTCAGAAAATAACGCAATCCACCACCTACAAAAAGCTCAGGTTCAATTTCTATTTTTTGGCTGGTTTGTATTTCTCCTTGTGCAAAAGGAAAATCATAACGTACTTGATAATTTCGGAGTTTGGCGTAAGTTCTGTATTGAAAGTTATTTATTCGCCCTTTTATTCCTGCTTTGTTTTCTAGCTGCGTAAAAGCTGTTCGATACGTAAAACCATTTGCAGTTGAAACAGATGGAAAGTCAGAAAACTGCTCATAAAAAGCAATATTAGCAACATAATCACCAGCTTCATTACCATATCTATTTGTATTGTGAGAATAATCAGTGAGTTGGAAAATTTCTAACTGCCCTCCTTTTGCAATGCTATATTGTTGATAAATATGAAAAGTACGTCCATATTGAACTATATTTCCAAAACTAGGTAAATTATAATCCAATTCGGAATTATCTAATTGAACAAGTGTATCAATAATACTTTGATTTGTAAACCCAGTTAAATCAATAGTAGATCTTACGCCTCCAGTTTCTAACATATTATGGTCGTACCAAGAAAAATGAGCAAGCATTTTATAGCGATGATTCTTAGAAAAAAATCGATTTGTGAAACTAAATGTTTGATGCTCCATTTGTTCGTCATTCCTTCTAAACGCCCGATTAATGACTTTATTTGCACTCAAACGCCTATAAAAAAGACTTACATTCCAGTCAGGATTTACGTTTCTACTCAAATCTATGTCTAGCCACGATTTTCCTTGTCCACCTTGCACCAAATAAATATCTACATAAGGCGCAAGAGTATTGAAATAAGGAACTTCGAAAGGTCTTCGAATATAGGGTTCGTAGGCTGTAATTCCCCACCGAGTACCAATTTGATTGGGTTCTTGATAAAAAATAGATTGCGAAGCTGTTCCTAAATTTCCCAAATCTTGATAGGCATAATCACTTCTTTGAGTAATATTATACCTATGAAAATTATGAACAGAAGTATCTGGATGAATTTCTCGTTTAGTATTTAAGTATAAATCTTCTTCGTAGAGTTTCCATACCGAATTGGCTGCATACTCTACACTATCTGTATTTATTTTTGGTGGTGGTGCTTCTTGTAATAATGCTGTTGTAGTTGTACTATCTTGTGCTGTCGTGTCTGTAACAGTCGTTGTAGTATCTTTGGTATTTTTATTTCTGTTATATTTTTGTTTTATCTTATTTTGAAGTTCAGTTTGAGTAGTATCTGTACTTGTGGTATCACTAGGATTTGGTGTTACTATGGCTGTTGAATCAACTAAAGGCAATTCATTTACAGAAGTAGAATCATTTTGAGCAACTACAGATTGAGCAAAAAAAAGGCAAAACAAATTCAGTAAAATGAATACTGATGTCTTTAAAAATGGTAAGGGGAAAAATGATGCAACTGATTGTTTTTTGTTATAATTTTCCAAAATAGTTGAGTTAACTGATTTTTCAATCAAAAATAAAACTTGAATTAATTTGTATTTTCTTCTTCTCTAGAGCGAGGAGTTTCATAAAAACGAATTTGGACAACTTCAATACGTGCGCCCTGCATTTCCTTGACAAGAATCGTAAAATTCTCGTCTTTTATTTGTGTTCCTGCTTCTGGCATTGTACCTAATTTTTCCAAAATATATCCTCCTAGCGTATCATAATCACCTTCTGGAATTTTCCAATGTCGTTTTTCGTTAAGTTCTTGAATGTCATATCTAGCATGAAGTAAAAAGTTTTTCTCATCAATTTGCTCAAAAAACAAACCTTCTTCATCATGTTCGTCTTCTATTTCCCCCAAAATCTCTTCTACAATATCTTCAATCGTAACAATTCCTGCTGTTCCTCCAAATTCATCAGTTACCAATGCCATGCTTTTACGAGTAGCAATAAAACGCATCATTAGCTCATTGGTGTGCATCGTTTCGGGAACAAAGAAAATACTATCCGTTATACTTTTTATTGTTTCGGGATTATCAAAAAGGCGCAAAGCGTGGCTATACCCAATTACATTATCGATGGTA
>DAIUBX010000005.1:15030-17714 GCA_036846465.1 Bernardetia sp. | reverse complement strand
CAAGAAAATTGTGGACTTTCGGCAATTAATCATATCAAAAATACCTATTCATTATTTTATCAAAACAATGAAAATCAAGATGCTACTTTTTATTATAAAGGAATTTTAAAAAATAATGAATCGAATGAAGTCTGTTTGAGTAGCATTCCCAAAGGAGAAAAACCGATTGTTTATTTGTATTTCAATAAAGAAGGCTATGCAGCACACTGCAAGGAATACAAACAATATTGGGATTGGGTGGGAAATCGGAATGATACACGCTATGAAAACACGCTTGAACACGGCAAAAATTACGATGCCAAAAATATGATGCACACTTTTCGACTTTTGGATATGGCGATTGAGATTTTGGAAAAACAAGAAGTTATCGTCAAACGTCCAAATAGAGAAGAATTATTAAAAATAAGAAGTGGGTTTTTTACTTATGAAGAGCTTATTGAAAAAGCAGACCAAAAAATTGAAGAATTAGAAAAAGCCTATCAAAACTCTACCTTGCCAGAGTTTCCGAATGTAGGCAACTTAGAAAAGGCATTGATTGAGATAAGACAAAAAAGTTATTTGTAGCCGATACCTTCTAAGGTATCGTAAAAATAAATGTTATTTTTTTGGCAAAATCCATTTAAAATGCGTTTTTTGTTAAAATAAAGTAGAAAATTTATTTATGAGTAGAATAAAGTATATTTATAAAAACTTATTCTTAATTCTGACTTCTCAATTCTTAATTTGTTTATGGCAGCTACAAAACTCGCTTTTTTTCGTTATTTGCTCATTGACCAAATGTTACGCAGCAAATTCAAGCCTTTTCCTACCAAAGACGAACTCTTGGAGGCATGTAGTGAGCGTTTTGGAGTTTCGTCGGCTTCTACTATCGAGAAAGATTTGGCTGCTATGCGTGATGAGTTTGATGCTCCTATTCAGTACAGTAAAAAAATGAAAGGCTATTCGTATTCAGACCCAAAATATAAATTTTTGTCTGTCAATCTTTCTGATGACGAACAACTGGCGATGGCTTTTGTAGAATCACTTTTGGGAGAATTTAGAGAACTGCCTATTTTTAATGAGTTTTCAGGTGCAGTAGATAAGGTTTTGGACGGAATGGAAATTGCCAAAAGTTCTGAAATCCAAAAAAATGTACAGCGAATTATTCAAGTCGAACAATCGATTTATAAAGGAAAAGGAACGCACCAACTGAAAGATTTAATCTATCATATTTCTGAGCAAAACGTCATCAAAATATTCTATCAAAAACACAACGAGCCGAATACAAAACCATATAGCATTCACCCTTATTTACTCAAAGAATACCGAAATATGTGGTATTTGATTGGTTGGGTACGCAAATACAATGAAGTCAGAACCTTTGGTTTGGATAGAATAATGGAAATAGAACCTTCCGATGAAACGCTTTTTATGACTCCCGAACAAGCACAATTCAACCCAGAAGAATTTTATCATTATTGTATTGGCGTTTCGGCATTGAATCAAAAACCCGAAGATGTAATTTTGAGTTTTGATACGATGCAAGGAAAATATATCAAATCGCAACCCATTCATCACACGCAAGAAGTTTTGATAGAAGATGACAACGAATATAGAATAAAACTACATTTGATTGTAAATTACGAACTCAAAATGTTGATTTTGGGCTATGGTTCGTCAGTTCGTGTGATTAGTCCAAATCCTCTTGCCTCACAGATTCGAATGGAACTTGAAAATACATTGCAGCAGTATTAGTAGCCTACGCTTTAGCGTGAGAAATAATGTACCGAATGCTTTAGCTTTCGCAAAAACTATTTACAGCCTTTTGAAAGGACTGTCAAAGTTTAAAAAAGCAATTTGCAATTATCTGTATTTTCAATCCTGTTAATCCTCTTAATCCTTTACCAATCCTACCTAATATTTCCTTCAAATTCCTCAAAAATAATTCTTCCTTTTTCTGATAAAAATAAGGAATCAAAAACAAGCATTGAAAGAGTTAGATAAAAACACTATTTTTGTGTAAAATTGGTTTCAAAATAACTACCTCAACGACGGCAAAGCCTCGTTGACGGTTAAAAAACACAAAAAAGTGAATCGTACTAAACTCATTTCTCAAATAAAAGCCAAAGAATCTTATCTCTGTGTAGGTTTGGATAGTGATATTCGCAAAATTCCTTTTCATTTATTGAATGCAAAAGACCCTATTTTTGAGTTCAATCAGCGTATTATTGATGCAACAGAAAAGTATGCTGTTTCTTATAAACTCAATACTGCTTTTTATGAAGCTCTAGGAACAAAAGGTTGGGAAAGTCTTCAAAAAACGATTGAATTTTTACCTCACGATGTTTTTATTATTGCAGATGCAAAACGTGGCGATATTGGAAATACGTCTTCACAGTATGCAAAAGCCTTTTTTGAAAATTTAAATTGTGATGCTGTTACGGTTGCTCCTTATATGGGCGAAGATTCGGTAAAACCTTTTTTAGAAATAAAAGATAAATGGACAATTTTATTAGCTCTTACTTCCAATTCTGGGGCAGAAGATTTTGAAATGCTGGAACTCAAAAATGGCAAAAAAGTCTATGAAGAGGTTTTAGAAAAAAGTCAAAAATGGGGAACAGAAGAAAATCTCATGTACGTAGTCGGAGCAACAAAGGCAGAATACATAGAGAATATTCGTAAAATAATTCCAAATCACTTTTTAT
>DAIUBX010000005.1:10882-15020 GCA_036846465.1 Bernardetia sp. | reverse complement strand
GGGAGTTGGAACGCAAGGAGGAAATCTGCAAGAAGTATCAAAAGCAGGACTTACAAAAGATTGTGGACTTTTGATAAATTCTTCTCGTCAGATTATCTATGCCAGTAAAGACCGAGATTTTGCAGAAATGGCAGCAAAAGCTGCACAAGAAATCCAGCAAGAAATGGCTGTACAGTTATCAGTTATCAGTTATCAGTAACCAGTTAATTTCATTGTATTCTCTGTGTTCTCTGTAACTCTGTGTTTAAAAACGTATTCATATTTCAAAAGTAATTGTATTTATCTGTATTCTCAATCCTATTAATCCTACCAATCCTACCCTAGTATTTTTGTTAAAACATTTCAAACACCATCAAATCGACAAAAAAAAATGGGATAAATGTATTTCTAATTCTAAAGAAAATATCATTTATGCTTTTTCATGGTATTTGGATAGTGTTTCTCCTTTTTGGGAAGCGTTTGTTTTAGAAGATAAAAATCAGAATTATGTGGCTGTCATGCCACTTCCTGTCAAGAAAAAATACGGAATTTCATTTCTGCAAGTTCCTTTGTTTGCTCAACAATTAGGAATTTTTTCTACTCAAAAATTATCTAGTTTAGACTTTAAAGCATTCTTGATTTTACTTCAAAAAAGATTCAAACTCGTTTCGAATTATCCATTCAATACTACAAATTATGAAGATTTTAAAAATGAATTTGAAGAAGTATTTTATCAAAAATTAAATTTTAATTTAAAAAAGTTTAAAACTTATCATCTTTCTTTGCAGCAGAATTACTCTAAAATTCGTCAAAACTATAAACGAGATACAAAATATAGAATCAATCAAGTGCAAAGACAAAATTTCAAAATCATAGAAAGCAATGATATAGATTTATTGTATGATTTTTTTGAAGAAAGTGTTTTGTTAGAAAATGGAATTTCAAATCAAGCAAAACCAATTTTAAAAAATCTTTTCAACATTCTGAAAGAAAAAGGTTTAGCCGAGTTAGCCTACATTCAGAATAATAAAAGTGAAATCTTGAGTGGTGTTTTATTTGTAAAAAGCGAATCATTTTGTCAAATCAATAATCAAGATAATTCTATTACAAAATGGATTTATTTATTTAATGCAGCCAAACCAACTCATAAAAGAGACGAGAGCAGAAGATGGTTTTTAGATAAATTTATTCAAGAAAAAAGCAATCTGAATATTGAATTAAATAAAAATAATTTTGAAAATCAAAGTAAAAACATCATTTATGAAACACTTTTAGATTTTGAATCGGCACAAGAAAAACAAATTGCTCGTTTCTATGCTAGTTTTGGAAGTGAAGAAAAATCATTTTTTGTTTTAGATTATAATCACCTTCCTTTTTATGTTAAAATAGTTCAATTTATAAAAAGAAAAGTTATATAATTGAGTTTTGAGAAAAATAATTTCAAGTTTTTTCAGATTTAATTGTCTTTATTATCGTTTAAGTCTTTTTTTTTTTATTTTTGTAGAATATCAATGAATCTTCACTTTTGCCAAACCCTTTGGCATTTACCTTAGTTTACGTGCTGATTAGCCTATGAACAAAACTTTTACTTATCTTTTCTTTTGTCAAAAATAATAGTAGTACAGAATAATTTTCTACTAACTTGTCTTACAAATCTTTAAGACATTTGTTTAGAATTATTATTTTCAAACAAAAAAAGATGCAATGAGGCTTAATCCCTTCAGCTTTTAACTAAATATATTCGAAATTTATATTCTTAAAAATTAATACTTGTATGCAAATACGTAAAGTTCTTGCAGCCGTTTTAGGTTGCTTAGTAGTGAGTTTTTTTTACTCAAATCATAATACTATTTTTGCTCAAAATCCTGTTGTAGACCCAGTTGGTCAGCAAGAAGGACGCAGAGTAATCACAACTGCTGTTCCTATTTTATTGGTTGGTCCTGATTCTCGTGCTGCTGGTATGGGAGATTTGGGAGCAGCTACTTCGCCTGATGCCAACTCAGTACATTGGAATCCTTCAAAACTTGCTTTTATAGAAAATGATTGGTCGTTTGGTGTTTCTTATTCTCCTTGGTTGCAAAGGTTGGTAAATGATATGTGGTTGGGTTATGTAAGTGGCGTAAAACGCATCAGTAAAACACAAACAGTAGGTGTTTCGTTCCGTTATTTTGATATGGGAGATCTTCAATTTACAAATGCTAGAGGCGAACCTTTACAAGATTTTAATCCTCGTGAAGCTGCTATTGATGCAACTTTTGCTCAACAGCTCTCCAAAAAATTGAGTATTGCAGGTACATTTCGTTTCATTCATTCCAATTTGGCAGGAAGTGTAACCAATGGTGTTCCGGGTACGAATGTACGTCCTGCCAATACGGGTGCAGTAGATGTGTCGATGTTTTATAAAAGTAAATTGAACTTCAAAAGTTTTGAAGGCGATTGGGCTTTGGGTGCAAATATTTCAAATATTGGTGCGCCAGTTACGTATAATGATGCAGCACAACAAGATTATCTTCCTGCTAATCTGCGTATCGGAACAGCTTTTAATGCAGAATTTGATGAGTTTAATAAATTGACTCTTGCTTTTGATGTGAGTAAATTACTTGTGCCTACTCCTGATAATACAGTATCAAGTGGACAAAATGACCCAGTTTTATCTTCTATATTTAAGTCTTTTGGAGATGCTCCTGATGGTTTTGGTGAAGAAGTAAAAGAAATGATTTTTGCAGTTGGTGCAGAATATTGGTATGCTGATTTGATTGCACTTCGTGGTGGATATTTTCACGAAAACCAAGACAAAGGAAACCGTCGTTATTTTACGGTAGGTTTGGGCTTACGTTATCAAGTTTTTGGATTTGACTTCGCTTATCTTATTCCAAATCAACAACAACACCCTCTTGCTGATACAATTCGTTTTTCTCTTTTATTCAATATCAATAAAGGCGATAAATTAGATGTACCGACTGATGATACGACTAATTAATTATTAGTTATAAACCTATAAGGTTTTCAAAACCTTATAGGTTTAATTTATTATTTATTTAAAAAATCAAATTTAAAAGAATCAGAAAATAGCTTATGACAAAAAATTTACTAGCCTTATAAAATTAGCTCACAAGTTAATTTTCAATATTCTAAGTAAATCCCTTTCGTCTAATTATTTATTACCTTTTATTCTTGATTTAAAATAAATATGCAAGTAGTAAAATTTTGGTCTATTTTTTCGACAGTATTTTTGGTTTTTATTGCTACCGATAGCAAATCTCAGACAATTTCATCTCCTCCCAATCGGCAAATCCAAACAGCCGTTCCTATTTTACGTTTTTCCCCAGATGCTCGTGGTAGTGCAATGGGAAATGCAGGAGTAGCAATTTCTCCAGATGTAAATGCTACCTTTTGGAATCCTTCAAAACTTGCTTTTCTTGAAAATGAATGGAATTTTGGTCTTTCCTATTCTCCTGTTTTTAGAAAATTGACTGATGATATGTGGTTTGGTTATTTTTCGGCAGCTAAAAAGCTAAATGAAAAGCAAAGTATAGCTATTTCTGCTCGGTATTTTGACAAAGGAAATATTACATTTATTAGTTCACAAGGAAATCAGAAAGATAACTCCTTAGGTTATGATTTTACTTTAGATGGTACTTTTGCTCAAAAAATATCTGATAAATTGAGTGTTGCAGGAACTTTTCGTTATATTCGTTCTAGGCAAGTCTTGTTTGAATCTTCTCCAAATTATGTTACTTCTACTCAAAATACAGGTACAGTAGATGTATCAATGTTTTACAAAACAGATTTTACAATCAATGAAAAACAAGTTGATTGGACTTTTGGCGCAAATGTTTCAAATATAGGCGCACCTATTTCATATAGAGCAAATATTTCTGAATATCTTCCAGCCAATCTAGCCATCGGAACGGCTTTTAATCATCATTTGAATAAAAATAATTCTTTGACACTTGCCTTTGATGTAAATAAATTGTTAGTTCCGAGTCCAAATCCAGCAAATCCAAATCCTCCAAATCCTCAAAAAAGTGTTCTTTCTTCTATTTTTAGTTCTTTTTCTGATGCGCCAAATGGTTTTAGAGAAGAAATGGAAGAACTTATTTTAGCTTTAGGAGCAGAATATTCTTACAAAAATACATTGAAACTTAGAGGAGGGTAT
>DAIUBX010000005.1:0-10818 GCA_036846465.1 Bernardetia sp. | reverse complement strand
CATCAAGAAAGTAGAAATAAAGGTAATAATCGTTATTTTACTTTTGGTGCAGGAGTTGAGCGAAAGGCACTTGCTTTGAATGCTTCATTTATAAAAGCGACAACTATTAATTCTATCAATGATGAAACATTTCAAGTTTCTTTGATTTGTGCTTTTGGTTCAAAGAAAGAGAATTTGTAATTTCAATACAATCACACTCTGAAGAGTGTGCTACATTAAACATAAAAAAGCCATTTCTAAACAAATAGAAATGGCTTTTTTGTAGCCGACAGTTTTCAACTGTTGTAGAATCGTGGATAAAAAACTATCTTAAACGGTCTGCGCTACGCACCATATCTTCATCTTTTTTGATAAAACGAAGAGAAAGCCAATTAAATAAAATAGCTGCAACAGGTAAAAAGTAACCAAAACCAAATGTTCCACCTATTTGAGGAGAAAAAATATTTTCTGCTTGGTAGGTCAGAAAAGTAGAAACTCCAATAAAAATGGCAATAAGCAAAGTACAAAAAAGAGTGATTTTCATCTGAAAACGACGATTTTTGAAATTGAAAATATTCCAAAGAGCCAAAATAGCTGTCAGTCCTGCAATAATGGCAAGATAAACTGTTGTTTGTTCCATTACTGTTTCACCTGCTGAAGTTTGTATCATTTCAATGGCATTCATCTCAATTTTGTTTGTGTCGTCGGCTTTTCCCCAAATAGGAAGAAAAACAGTAAGTCCCATTAAGATAGAAACCATGAATAAAAAAATACTTTGAATACGCTGAATCATAATTTTATGAATTTATGAATGAATTAAATAATTACGAATTACGAATTAAAAATTACGAATTAAAATTAACTTAAAGTATAACTTGTCTATTAAGTCTATTCATTAAGCCATTTATGATTTGAAAATATTTTTTAGTAAAACGTTGTTCTTTGTAATTTAAATAAATTATTTTTGTGGGTGCAAAATTACAGAACCTTAGCTTAAAAAGTAGTAATTGCTTTTAAAATCTTTGTGTTTAGTTCTCAAAAATTTCTTTTTACTTATTTTATCTCTTTCTACTATGGAAATTCGCCTTATTGAAAACTACCCTTCTCATGCGTATCATAGCGTACAAGAAGACATGGAACGTGCTTTTGCTATTCGTAGAATTGTTTTTATTGAAGGACAAGACGTGCCAGAAGAAGATGATTTTGATGGATTGGATATAGTTGCGACCCATATTTTGGCAGTAGATATAAATGAAAAAGCAGTCGGAACGGCTCGTTTTAGAATAACTGAAAGAAATGAAGACCATTCTCCAAAGAAAATAAAATTAGAACGTTTTGCTGTTTTGGAACAAAATAGAGGACAAAAAATAGGACAAAAAATGGTAGAATTTGCTTTACAACAAATTCAAGAAAATGAAGAATTTAAAACCGTCGAAACGATTTATTTACATGCTCAACTCGCTGCCGTTTCGTTGTATGAGCGTTGTGGATTCAAAAAAGATGGAGATATTTTTGAAGAAAGTGGAATTCTACACTACAAAATGATTTATAAAGTTTAAATTGTGAATTGTGAATTGTGAATTGTGAATTGTGAATTTTTCTCATTATAAAATTTTGGTTATGATAGTTCTTTATATTATTGGTGGAATTGTTTTACTTTTTGTTGTACTCTATATTTTGTTGGTTGTGTTTATAAATATTCGTCGTCGTCGTATTATATCAAAAGTGTATGATGGCATAAATGAGTTTGTAAATACAAAAGATTTTATTTCAGAAAGTAATTATATTGGAGAAGATATAGATAAAAAGTGGCTGTACAGAACATCTATAAGTGATGATAATTTTTTAAAGCCTAAAGAAATATTTATTTCTTCATTAAAACTACCTAGAAAAAAAGCTAGATATAATAGTATGACTTATACCTTGGCTTGTTTATTAGAAAAAAGAGATGGCAAATGGGTTGTTGTCTCACATGAAGACATGGAAAAAGAAATGATGAATGCTTTAGCAGAGGAACATGGAGTAAAAATAAAACGAAAAAAATACTAATGTTTTTAGGAGTAGGTAATCTCTAAAACACCTCAATTCGATTCATTTTTACTTGAATAGAAAAATAGGCTAGTTCTTTACTTTTTTCTGAAATAGTAAATTCAGTTTCTAATTTATTATTAGATTTTCTGACCATTTCTATAAAACCGATATTTCCTCCATAATGTCCATCTTGGCGAGTGACACGTCTTTGTGAACGATAAAAAACACGCAAATCTTTTGGATTGAGAGAGTTGATGTACTCACAGTGCTTTTTCATTTTATCTATTTCGCTTGTTTTTATTTTATTGGCAGCCGTAAAAATGTAATGTGTTTCTGTCTTTTGTACGACAAACATTCCATAGCCTACTTCTCTTCTGTCAGCTATCGAATACTCTCTTTTTTCAGAATAATGATTGATATTCTGACCGAGTTCGATAATGATAGCAAAAAGACGTTTACTGAGTAAATAATCTTCTTCGGCTTCACGTAACCTCTTAGCCATTGCTGCTAAAGTAGTTTGGGACATTGCGCCTTGATACATCAAAATAACGTCTTTGTGAGCTAAAGAAGGGTATAAATCAAGCATTTGCAGTTACCAGTTATCAGTTATCAGTAACCAGTTAAATACAAGTTGTATTTTGCTGTGTTATCTGTAACTCTGTGTTTAAAAATAATGTATGTGGTTAGACTTGTATGTTCATTCCCATTCTCCAATTTCTAATCCCCAATTTCCTATAATCTGATTCCGATAAGGGTAATATCATCTCTTTGTTTTTGATTTCCTTGATGACGAGCCAAATCTTCTTCTAAAATAGTTTTTTGTTCGCTCATATCAAAATCTGAGTTCTGATTTAATAATTGATGTAAGCGTTTTGAACCATATTTTGCACCTGCAATGTTGTTTTGGTCAGTAATTCCGTCGGTAAATAAATAAAGAGCATCACCTTTTTTGGCTGTCATTTGAAGTTGAATAAATGGACGTTTTTTATTCTTTCTCCAACCTCCAATCGATTTTTTATCGCCTTTCAAGATATGTGACTCTCCTCTACTTACCCAAACAGCATGACGTTTTGCCCCTGCAAAAACAATTTCTCTTTCTAATGTGTCTTCTTCTAAAGCATCAATTCTACACAAAGAAATATCCATTCCATCATCATTTTTAGATTCTTCTTGTTTCAACGCATTTTTCAAACGAAGGTGTAATTCATCTAAAATCTTAGCAGGTTCAAGAACATTCGCCTCATTGATAATTTCATTCAATAATCGGCTTCCAATCATAGACATAAACGCCCCCGGAACTCCGTGTCCTGTACAATCTACCGAAGCAATAAAAGTACGTCCTTCTATTTCTCTAAGCCAATAAAAATCTCCAGAAACAACATCTTTTGGTCTGAAAATCATAAATGAATCATCAAAACTACTCTCAAGCATATCATTGGTAGGCAAAATAGCCTGTTGAATGGTTTGAGCATAACGCAAACTGTCCATAATACGAACACTACTTTCTTGAATCGTATTTTTAGCTTGTCCTAATTCTGAATAATTTTGAATATTATCTAGTGCAATCGAAACATACGATGCCAAACCTTTGAGTAAAGTCAGATGACGGTCTGAGTAAGAATGTTTTTCTAACGATTGTACAGTCAGAACACCAACAGGACGACCTTTGATAGCTAAAGGTAAATAAATAAGTGATTTTGGTATAGTAGTACCAACTGCTACTACTTCACCAGCTACATATTTGGCGTATTCACTTTGTAAATCTCCCATTTTGACTTCTTTCTGATTGCGAATCGCCCAAGCAGAAAGTAAAGTTTTATCTCTTGCTGCATTAAAATCATAATTTAATGGATTTCCTTCAACCGAATATCCTCTAAATTCTATCAAATTTGTTTTTTCATTCAAGACTCCAATTCCAAATCCTGGGGCATTCATCAAACTATTAACGTGTTGATACAGAACGCCTACCATTTGGTCAAAATCTAAAGTAGCTGTTACTTGCTGACCAATATCAGAAAGAACACGTACATTTTGATACGAATTTTCAATTTCATTTCGTTGCTTTGAAAGATCATCACGCTGTGCCATTACTTCGGCTTGTTTTTGTTTCAAAACGGCATTCATATCCAAAATCTGACGACTTTGATTTGAAATTTCATTGTAGGCAATTTGTAATTTTTCTTTTTCTTCTTCTAGTTCATTTGTTCTTTGATGAACCTCCATTGAAAGACGGCTTTTCTGTTTTTGCATTTCGCCATTTCTCCAAAACCAAAATGAAGCTCCTGCACCAATAATAAGCATAGCTAGTGCAATTCTAAACCAAATCGCTTCCCAGTACGGAGGATTGATATAAATACGCAATGTTGCGCCACTTTCATTCCAATATCCATCACTATTGGCTGCTTTTACTCTCAAAATATACTCTCTTCCTTCTGGTAAATTTGTGTAAGATGCCGTATGATTTCTATAGGTTGTATAATGCCATTCGTCATCAAAACCTTCTAATTTGTACATATAGATTGTTTTTTTAGGAAGACGGTAGTTTAAAGCTACAAAATCAACTGAAAAGCTATTTTGTCCGTGAGAAAGCGTTATCATATCAGTTTGAGCAATATTTCTAGTCAATATTCCTGTTCCATCATTTGCACGAATATCTCTACCTAATATTTTTAGATTGGTAAGATAAACAGGTGGAATATAATCATTGTCTTTGATACTATCTGGGTGAAAAACTGTAATTCCGTAAACTGTACCAAAGATAAGCTCTCCATCTTTTGTTTTTTCGATAGAATTATGATTGAAACGATTGCTTGGAAGTCCGTCATTGACATCATAGTTTCTAAAAACTTGTGTATCAATATTAAATCTTGATAAACCTCTATTTGTACTAATCCATAAATGGCGACTATCATCTTGCTCAATGGCATAAATTACACCATCAGGCAATCCATCTTTTTCGGTATAATGGGTAAAATTATCAGCTTCTTTGTGGAAACGATTTAAACCTCCTCCATGTGTTCCTACCCAAATTACACCTGTTTCATCTTCAAAAAGAGTAACAATATAACCATTACTAAGTCCTCCAGAATTATCATTTGCTTGATTGTAGGTAATAAAATCATTGCTTTGTTTTCTAAAACGATTAAGTCCGTTACTTGTGCCTACCCACAAAATGCCATAACGGTCTTGTAATAATGCCCAAACTGAATTATCACTCAAGCCAGAACCATCTCTTTCTGTGTATTTATTTACTTTCTCAGTTTTGTCTTTGATAGCATACAAACCATTATTTGTTCCTATCCAAATATCATTATAGGTATCTTGCATCATTGTCCAAACACTATTATCTGCAAGTTGTGGATTTGCCTTTGACGCTTTGTTGGCTACCTTTGTAAGGTCAAATGGTATGGCTTCTGACGTAGAGTTTCCAGCAAACCCAAGTGATTTGAGAGGGTATTTATAGAGTCCATCTTGTAGAGTTCCTATCCAAAGGTTTCCTTTTTTGTCTTCAAGAAGACTTAAAATATGCTTCTTTTTGAGTCCGATTTTATCGCCTATTTTGATAAGTTCCCATTGAGTAGATTCAGGTTTTGGCATATATACATATAAACCATTTTCTGTTCCTAGCCAAGTATTTCCTAAATAATCTTGTTCTAATGCCCAAACTTCAGTTTGAAGATTATGTGCTACATATTGCAATGGAATTGGATAATTATAAAAAACTTCTTTTTCTTCGTCGTATTTATTGAGTCCGTCATACGTTCCTATCCAAAGAATTCCACTTCTGTCGTGGTAAATAGTTTGTACAATATCATCACTCAATGAATACTGTTCGGCATCATTCTGACGGATATTGATAATTTGTCCTGTCTTTGTTATAAAACGATTGATTCCACCTCCATACGTTCCTATCCAAATATCTCCTTTTTGGTCTTGTGCTATTGTTTTGACAATATCATTACTCAAGGCATTTGGAAAGCTAGTTGAAGAATATTTTTTTAATTCTGTTCTTTTTCTATTGAATCTAAAAGCACCTTCTTGCGTTCCTACCCAAAGATTATTTTGTTTGTCTTCAAAAAAAGTATAAACTGGAAATTGTGTAACTTGTTGTTCATCAAAGAATACGGGAACAAATGCCTTGCGCTGTCTGTCTAGTTTATAGAGTCCATTTTCAGTTCCTACCCAAAATGTACTATCATTATCTTCATACAAAGCCAATACAGGCACATCTAAAAGCCCATTGTATTCTTGAGAATATTCAATACTATTATTGAGGTGGTCATAAATTTTGATTCCATTTTCAGTTCCTACCCAAAGTGTTTCATAATTATCTTGAAAAATGCTTCTTACTGTGCGAGTATTTAGGTTAGAAATTTTGCTTTCTTTAAGTCTATATTGAATAAAACGGTCTTGTGTAAAATCATATTTATTGATTCCGTTGGTTGTTCCTACCCAAAGTGTACCTTCATTGTCTTGGTGTAAAGTTGTTACCATTCCAGCCGATAAGGAAGATGAATCTTCTACTATATGTGTATAATTTTTGAATTCATAGCCATCATAACGACTTAGTCCGTCGCCTGTTCCTATCCATAAAAACCCACGAGTATCTTGTAAGATAGCTGTTATATTATTTTGAGCTAATCCGTCTTCAGCATTAAATTTTTTGAATCGCAAACCCATTATTGCTTGTGATTGTTGGTTTTGCTCTGCTTTTACTTGTTTAGATGTATTTTTCTGTGCAAAAACGCTGTAGCTATTTCCAAAGAATAGAACAATAAGAAAATAAGTAATACATGGAAGTGAAAATAGACCTTGACAAAAAAGATGTTTTTTGTTAGTTGATTTTTCCGAGAATAAGAATTTAGAAGATAGCGATTTCATAATTCAAACAATTAAAATAGGCTTACTGAAAGATAGGATTTTGTTTTTCCTATACTTTTCAAACTTACAGCCATAAAGAAGCCATACAATCAAAATGCTCGGTAAATAATCTGAAATACTCGACGAAAAATTGAGGCATATAACTATCTGTATCTTTAAGAGAGACACCTAAAAAGGCAAGTTATTTGCTCTATTTTACTTTAGTAAAAGTGATATATACCAATTTACATAAAAATACGTTCTTTAAACAACTCTCTCTTCAAAAATTTCGTACTTTTGTACTATCATTGTCCTTTACTATTGTATTTATTTTATAAAATTATTGCAATACTATCCTAAAGATATTTTATACTCAAAATTCTACTTCTATGAAAATTACTTCAATCAAAAGTTTACGCAGAGCATCGGCTATTATCGGCTGTCTTTTAGTAATCACAGCTAGTTCTTGTGCTTCTTACAAAACATGTCCTACTTACGCAAAGAAAACTACAAAGACAGTTCATAATCCTTCTGTAAATAGTTAATTTGCTTTTGTTATACAGGTAGCTTAGAAAAAGATGTGTCTTTTTCTGAAAATCAAAAATATTAGATTCCTACTTATTTTGTTGAAATAGGTAGGAGTTTTTTTATGAAACGAATATTGTATTTCAAAAAGGAATTTTCCCCCAATCGAACTGACAAAACGACATTTTAAACTTACATTTTAACATACTAGCTTATAATCTACCTTAAAATTATGCTATTTTTTCTTTATTTTTATTAGCTTTTCTTAGAAATTGTTAATCAACTTGACAGTAATTGGAAATAGTACGACTTTAGCAATCAAAATAGTAAATGGCTCACTAATCTAAAACTAAACTTATACAAGACAGTTTAGACAATATATTATTTCAATTATAAAATCATCACTTTAAATTTATCAAAAATATGAAACGATTAGGATTATTTTTTATCGCTTTATTTTCTGCCATTTTGGGTGCAGGAATTGCTCTAGGAGCTTATTTGCAGTTTTTTGTGCCACAATACGAAAATGGCGTTTTACAGACCAACCAGCCCTTTGTACAGACGGGTTTTGGAAATCCAGACCCTGCAAGTCCAACATTTTCTCCTCAGTCAATAAGTTTTGTAGAGGCTGCCAAAAAAGCAACACCAGCTGTAGTTCATATCCAAACTTTTGGGAATCCTGCTCTGATGAGTAATCGTCAGCAAAACTCAATGGAAGACCTTTTTAGAGATTTTTTTGGTGGACAAATGCCTAACAGAAATCAAAATAATGGAGAGGTCAGAATGGGTTCAGGTTCAGGAGTTATTATTCAAAAAGACGGTTATATCGTAACCAATAATCATGTTGTAGAAAATGCTACTCGTATTGATGTAGTCATGAACAATCAAAAAAGTTATACAGCCGAGCTTATCGGAACAGACCCAAGTACGGATTTAGCTCTTTTAAAAATTACTGCTGATGAAGCATTGAGTGCCATTCCTTTTGGAGATTCGGATAATTTGCAAGTAGGCGAGTGGGTACTTGCTGTTGGAAATCCGTTTGACCTTACTTCTACTGTTACGGCAGGAATTGTGAGTGCAAAGGCAAGAAATATCAATATTTTACGTCGAAATGATGGACTAGGAATTGAAGCATTTATACAAACTGATGCAGCCGTAAACCCCGGAAATAGTGGTGGTGCATTGGTAAATATAAATGGCGAACTTGTCGGAATTAATACAGCGATTGCTTCTACAACAGGTTCTTTTTCTGGATATTCGTTTGCAGTTCCTACTGAAATTGTGAAAAAAGTAGTAACTGATTTGAGAGAACACGGAATCGTTCAGCGTGGACTTTTGGGTGTTCAAATCAGAGATGTAACAGCAGACCTTTCTAAAGAGCTAAATCTATCTGTTGTTCGTGGTATTTATGTAGCAGGTGTAACAGAAAATAGTGGAGCAATAGAAGCAGGTTTGGAAAAAGGCGATGTAATCATTGAAGTAGATGGTGTACAGGTAAATACTTCGGCACAGCTTCAAGAACGCATTGCACGTAAGCGTCCGGGGGATAAAGTCAAAGTTGTCTATCTTAGAAATGGAAAAGAGCGAAATACAAATGTAGAACTCAAAAACCGTTTGGGAACAACTAAACTAATTACAAATGAAGCAGGAGAACTGATGAAAATCGAAACATTAGGAATAGAAATTCAGAATATTTCCCCAGAAGATGCTACAAAAATAGGAATGACAGGCGTAAAAATAGCAACTATCGAAAAAGGAAAGTTCAAAGAAGCACAAGTTCCTGAAGGATTTATTATTACGCACATAGATAAAGAAAAAGTAGAAAGTTCTGCTGACGTAATCCGACTTTTAGAAGGAAAAACAGGAGGTGTTTTGATTGAAGGTTTCCACCCAACAGGCAGAAGAGGATTTTTTGCTATTGCGATGTAATTCTTTTTCAAAATAAAATACTACAAATGCCTTATTTCTTTTCGGAGAGATAAGGTATTTTTTTGTTATTTATGAATTTGGTTACAATTTTCTACTCTATACAACCTAAACCTAGAATTTATTCGTTGATTATCAACTTTAAGTAACTTTTTTAAAAAAACATTCGTATTCAGTAATTCAGGGTTTTCTTATAAAAAAATATAGAGCTGTTTTTTGTGCTTTAAAGGTCTATTTTCAATACATAGTTGTTGGTGTCGCTATCGCTAAAACACCAACAACGGCATTTTTTCATTTTTATAAGAAAACCCTGTTTAGTAATTTGCATTAACGTAATTATAATTATTTTTTTCACATGATAAATTTAAAAAAAGTTATTCTCACGCTTTGTCTGTTAGGCTGTATGCAACCCTTTCTTCAAGCACAAACACCACAGGGTGTGGTAGGTTACTTTGAGAAGCTCTCTGAAAGTATGAGAGCAGGTTTTGTCTTAAAAAAACAAGCCGATGGCACTTATATTTCTGAAGACCCACTTACTGAAGAGCCAGCTTCTGTAATTGTAGATACTAAAAATGGATACATACAAATTCAAAGTGAAGGAACTGGTGGAGGTACAATTACGCTAACAGTAGTGCTTTATCGAAAGGAAAATCGTGAGGCCGTTATTGGTGTAAGTACTTTGAGAGATGATGGTTTTCAAAGTTTTGAAGTGCAGTTTCTGAAATACACTAACAACAAATATCAAACTATTACATCAGAAGTATTACCTACACTTACACATAAAAATTTCCTCAAAACTAACATGGATTTGAGCAATTATGACGAACTTTTACAAGCTAGTCCTATTTGCATTACGCTTCCTCGTTATGGTACGACTGCCAAAAGTAACATAGGCGATGGGTATATCAAATTCAAATGTGAGCAAGAGCAAGATACAAAGGCATGTACACTTCAAAACAACGTATATCAAAGTATTGATTTGATTTGGGACAAAAAACTGGGCAAGTTTTCGATAGGTAAAAAAGAATAGTTATTTTTAGGTACTTTTTCTAGTTTTTGAGACTCTGCATTCAGTTCTTATAACTAGAATACACAAAAAAATCGCAAAACTTTTTAAACATTGTAATAACTACCACACAACAAAAAACTCTTTCTAAATCAATAGAAAGAGTTTTTTGTAGCTTACTCTTTAGAGTAAGGAAGGAAAACATATTAGTCTTTTTTAACCAAACGTTTCCACGTATCAGTACGACCAAACATAGAAACACCAATGAAACCACGTCCGTCGACAAGATTAGTGTTTTTCTTGTTCATAGTCATTTCAAAGCTATAATCAGAACCATTTTTTGGGTCATAGATATTTCCATTTCCCCATTTGAGGTCATTTGCCGAACCTGTAAATTCTAAATCTCTCATATTGGTCATTCCTAAAACAGCTTGAGAATGTTTCGAAGCAGCAGTGTTGTTTATATCTAAACGAGGCGTTCCGTCTGGATT
>DAIUBX010000004.1:0-17820 GCA_036846465.1 Bernardetia sp. | reverse complement strand
GTGAAAAACATCCAAATTAGATGCGATTAACCTAGCAACAACTAGAAAAATAAAAAAGAAATGGTATTTTTAGGGAAAGGAAAATAACAAACTACTGATTCAAAATATGAACGAAAAAATAACACAGCTAAAAAAACAAACCGAGGCAGGAAAATTTCAAGACGTATTTGAGTATTTGGATTTATATTTTGAAGAAAATCCGTATAATCAATATTCTACTGTCAAAATGAATATTTTGCATCAAATAAATATGGGTTTTGCACCTAATCCTATGCAAGTTCAAGGACTGCAAATATTTTTGAATAGCTCTAAAATAAAAGAAGTTGTTCCAATTATTGAACAAAATAATAAAACTACAACTCAAAAAACTATGGATTATGGAATAGAAAAAGAAATTGAAGGCTTGAGAAGACCATTAGAAATTCTGATAGAAAAAAAGAACGGATTCGAAGATGCTATTTCTAAAACTGTTGATTTTGAGATTAAGAATTCCTACAAATTAAGGTTAAAAGATACTGAACAAGAAATAGAAGAATTACGCCAAAAAATACAAAAATTAAAAGGAGAGAATCCCAATAATTCAGAATTAAAAGAGTTAGATACAAAAACCCAAAAAGCACAAGAGGAGATTAAGGAGGGGTTGAAGGAAGACAAAAAAACCTCCGTTTTCATTTCCTACAACCATAAAGACAAAATTGTAGCAAATAAAATAAAAGACTTTTTGAGAACAAAAGGAATTGATGTTACCATAGATTCGGAAGCAATGAAATCAGGCGAAGACATAAAAAGCTTCATTGAAAAATGTGTGCGAGAAAATGATATTACGCTTTCTTTGGTTTCAGAAAATAGTTTACTTTCTGCTTGGGTAGCGATGGAAAGCGTTCTTACTTTTGCAGGAGAGAAATTAGCTAATAAAAAGTTTATTGCTGTTTATGAAGATGATTCTTTTATGAAAAGGTCTTTTACTGATGATGCTCTTGATAAAGTCGAAGAAGAAATTTTAGATATTTCCACAACAATACAAAAGAGATTGTCCAAAAACCGTAGAATAGAGGATTTACAAAATGATTTAAGTAGATACAGAGAGTTAGAAAGTAATCTTCCTCAAATTATAGGACGTTTGAAAGGTTCTCTTTGTATTCCAATAGGTGAAGATAAATTTGAAGAAGGAATGCAAAAAATTTCTAATGAGATATAAAATAGTTTTTCTAATCCTCAACGACGGCAAAGCCTTGTTGACGGTTGGAAAAAAAAAGCAGCACAAACCGTCGTTGAGGCTTCGCCGTCAACGAGGTAATATTTCTAAAACAAAAAAAATGGCTTCAAGCAAAACACTTGAAACCATTTTTTAGGATCATTTTCCCTTAGCAATCGTCTGTAATCAGACGTTGATAATGGGAAATATTAAATTCCTTCTACAAGTCCACATTTGTTATACTCTTCATCAATATCAATGTAGAGTTCTTTTATAGCTGTATAAAACCAATCATCAAGCATTCTTGCACGTTCGTCATTTAGGGCTGCTTGTTGAATTTTCTCATAATCATCGTTTAAGTTGGCTTGGTGTGGTTTTGACTTATCTATAAAATACAACAAACGAACAGCTTCTTTTCCATCAGGACTTCTAAACGGCAAAGGCTGACTAACCGATTTTACTTTCATTGTATCCAAAATCAAATAGGTATTATAGTCAAAATCTTCGGCTACCAGTTTTGCTGAACCTGTTTGTTGGCTCAAAATACGTCCACCATTATTTTTTGAGCTTCTATCTGCAGAATGCTCAAAAACTGCTTTTGCAAATGTCAAACTATCTTTTACAATCAAATTACGAAGACTATCCACAAATTTATTGGTATAGACCATATCTTCTGCACTTGGTTTGGGACGAACCAAAATATGACGAGTATTAATCAGATTTCCACGTCTTTCTAAAAGCTGAATCAAGTGAAAACCAAATTCTGACTCAATCGGTTCTGAAATTTCCATTGGTTTAAGAGCAAATGATGCAGCTTCGTATTCAGGAACAAGTTCGCCACGTTCTCTATAACCTAAATTTCCACCTTGCGCAGCCGAACCCAAATCTGATGAAAATTCTTTCGCTAGTACTGCAAAATCTTCTCCTGCTTTTATGCGTGTACGAATATCTAAAAGCTGTTTTCTTACTCTATCTTTTTCTTGTTTACTTACTTTTGCATAAACAAGCATTTGAGCCACTTCATATTCTGCTGGTAAAAATGGTAAGCTATCCTTTGGAATTAATTTATAAAACTTACGCACCTGTGAAGGCGTTACTTTTGCATCTGCTGTAATTTCAGAACGCATTTTCTGAATCGTTAGCTGTTCTTTGATTGGCTCTAAAAGTTCTTCTTTTATGTCTGCTAAAGATTTTCCTAGATATTCTTCTAGTTTTTTCTCGTCACCACCTGCACGTTCGACCATCATAGACAAACGATTTGAGGCTTCACTTTCTACCTGTTCGTCCAAAACAATAACCGAATCTATTTCAGCTTTTGCATACATTACTTTATTGAAAAGAAGCTGACGCAAGATTTCACATTTTGCGTTTGGGTCTGGTGTTCCTTCTTGAGACTTGATATAATTTTGATACGAAAGTTCTAACTCTGATTTTAGAATGATATAATTATCTACTTTGACAATAATTTTGTCTGCTACTTGCTGCGAAAAAGCAGAAGTAGAAGCCAAACTAAACCCAAGTAATACTAAAAAAGTAGAAAGTTTGATTTTGAGATTGTTCATATATGAAATTAGTGAATTGATATTTACGTTTTTAACTTTTAAAATCCTCAGCGACGGTTTTAGCCTTGTTGATGTTATAAAATTGGTTATAAATAGAGTACGTAAAGTATTCTTGTTTTGTAGCAATTTTTAGTTTTATTTTAATTTGAAATTACGATTTTATAAAAAAATATTTTTCAATTGAACAGGGTTAAAACCCTATCAATTACCCACATGTTTTTTAAATTCAAAAAACGACCGTATTTGTAGGTTAAAGGCTTGCCTTTGACTGTATTTTGTTGTTTTTTGAACTGAAAAATGACTGTATAATAAGTCAAAGGCAAGCCTTTGACCTACTAATTTCAAAATTTTGGAAATAACAGGATTAAAACCCTGTCCAATTCAAGAAAACCTTTATTTTTTGAAATTGCTTTTAACCAAAGTATATACTTTAGGAATAAGAATTAAATTCGTAATTTTTAATTCGTAATTGTTCCTTATTCTACCACAAAAATTTTATAATCTTTATTTTCTTTGGCTCTTTCCATGACTTTGCTTTCAAGTTCTTTTTGTAATTCTACTTTTCGTTTGTTTAGAATTACACTAACAATTTGATTCTTTACATATTCTAAAGGCGAAATTTGGTCTTGAATTTTGAAGTCATTTATTTTCAAGAAATAATAATATTCTTTGTCTTCGCTTTCTACAAATTTATTTTTTTGAAGTAATAGATTTCTATCAAAAGGCGTGTTTGCAACCAATTCTGAAATAGGCAACCATTTATCATCTTGTAAAAAATAATTTACTGCAAAACCATAACTGTATGATTTTAATTTTTCAGTTGCATCAGAACTAGGCTCTAAATTCGAACGCATCCATTTACGCAAATCATCAAGTTGAGATTGAGGAGTATTTAATTTTACTTTTACAAAATAAGCCCTTACAATTGGCTGCTTGAGTTCAAAATTTGCTTTATTTTCTTCGTAATAGGTACTTATTTGTGGGTCAGTAACGAGTGTATCTAAATATTCATTGACATAATTTTGCTTATAAGCATGAACCAAAAGTTGATATTTATAGTCTTCTAATCGCTCTTGTAATTCTTTTTGATCGATGCCACTTTTAGATTCTGCTTCTTTGAGCAAAAGTTGTTTTTCTATCCAATTATCAACATATCTTTTTACAATATTCGTACTGTCTTCTTGGCTATAATTGGGTGGTAAAAGTTCTGTTATTTGTTCTTGATACAAATAATTTTCGCCTACTTGTGCCACAGGAGTTCCTGTTACTTCCTCTTCTATTTCGGCTTCTTGACACGAAAATATCAAACCTATCAACAAGAAAAGCAAAAGATAATTTCCTTTTACAGAGAAAGTAAATCTATTATAATTCATAATTTTCTATTTGTTGTACTCAAAACCCTAAGGGTCTTAAAGACCCTTAGGGTTTAAAATATAAGAACGCAAAATTACGAAAAATAAATTTGATTAGTCATAAATTTCTTGTGAACAGTCAAGATTACTGTTATACATTTACTTAGAATTAAGAAGGAGTGAAATTTCTTCTGCTATCTTGCTCATTTCTTCAAAACTCTGTGCGTGGTAATATTTTCCATTTGTAAAAATGCTAATTGCCTTTAATGATTCATCATTATATGGACTTTTAATCGTAATATGTTCTTGGTCTGGTGTAGTAATAGCTGCTTCCCCTGCCTGTCCAACGCCGATTGCATACACTTCTACATTGCGTTTACTTGCCAAAAGCAAGACACCATTAAAAATATTTTCACTTTCAGAAGTTGCTCCGTCACTAAAAATAATAACTTTTCTATTGGTAGAACCTACACGCTCAAACTCTTTGATTGAGGTATCAAGAGCTTCTCCAATTACTGTTCCTGTTCCATCTACCAAATCTGTTGTAATTTGCTCCAAAAGTTGGTATAAATCTACTTCTTGCTCACCCAAACGAGCATAAATCATAGATTCACCTGCAAAAAGCACAATACCATAACGTGCTGTTGGGTGAACACTCATAAGCTGTTGTGCTGCCGATTTTACGGCCTCTAGTCGTGTTGGTTTTACATCTTCTACTTTCATAGATGAAGAAACATCGATAGCCAGAATCACATCCATGTGTTCTTCTAGTACAATTTCTTCTGTTACTTCTTCTGTTACTTCTTCTGCCGAAACAGTATCAGTAGCTACTTCTCCATCTTGAGCATAAGAAGTATTTACAAAAGAAAATGAGAATGCAACAAGTAAAAATGAAAAAGCAATTAGCCGTTGTATGGGCTTTTGAAATGAATTAGTATAAGTCATGGAATAAATTTTTAGTTATGAAATAGGAATAGATTGGACAATAAAAGTCAATAGTAATAATAAATTAGGATTTTTTGAATAAAAAATTGACTTAAAATATTGTATTTTTACTTCAAAAATCAATCCGAACTCATTCTAAGTTGGTAATGAATAATTTTAGTTTTTATTAAATTTACATTTTCAACAGACCATTCCATGCCTCTTTCCAATTTATCTCAAAACCTCCCAAAATAAGAATTACACCAGCCGTCAGTAAAGCCACAAAAAGCAGAGCCAACGTACGGATTGTCTTTTGAGATAAAATAAATGTTCGTTTTTTAGATTTTTTCATAATTGATAAAATACTGTAAGCTCAATTAATTTTCTACAAATTACCTAAAAAATGACCAAATCAGAAAAATTTTAGCTCAACAATTATTTTTTGAAAGATTTTTTTGTCAATGCTAAATTAACGCTGATTTAATCCGTATTTTTGTCAAAACAAACAGTCTGACACAATCAAAAATGAGTAAACGACTAATTCTTCTCTGTCTAGGAATTCTTATAGCAGCCATTTTGAGTTGGTTTTTTTCGACCATTGTAGGTTATTTTATAATCGCCATGGTTTTTAGTGCTGTTCTTCAAACTCCAACAAATTATATTAGTCAGATTCAGATTGCAGGAGTTCAATTGCCTCGTGCTGTGGCTGTGATGCTTTCCTTCTCTATTTTTGCTGGTATTATTTCACTTTTTGTGCTGCTTTTTATTCCTTTGGTTTCCGAACAGATAGAATTTATTTCTGTTTTAGATTATAACTCACTTTTTGAAAACATTGTTTCTCCTGTTGATTATATAGAAAAATTTCTCATAGAAAGAAGATGGACAAAAGAAAAAAAAGGGTTTTTGATGGGTGAATTACAAAATTATTTTTTGGATTTTTTCAAAGATATGAAGTTTGGAAATATCATCAATCAAATTCTTAATACCACCAGTAGCGTTTTGATAGGAACACTTTCAGTTATGTTTATTTCTTTCTTTTTGCTTTATGAAAAAGGACTTTTTAGAAGAAATATCATTGCACTCATTCCAAATGCCTATTTTGAAGTTTCGATAAGTGCCATTTACAAAATTGAAAAGCTACTTTCTAATTATCTTTTTGGACTTCTGATTCAGATGTTTTCTATTTTTACATTAGTTTCGATTGGTCTGATTGTTTCGGAAGTAAAATATGCCCTTACGATTGCCATTTTTGCAGCCATTGCCAATCTGATTCCTTATATAGGGCCTGTTTTGGGAGCTTCTTTTGGTCTTATTGTTTCGCTTTCTACCCAACTTCAACAGACTCAAGATACTGCATTTTCTATTTTAGCAATCAAAGTAATTATCGTATTTTTGATAGTTCAACTTTCTGATAACCTTTTGCTTCAACCAATCATTTTTTCAAGAAGTATAAAAGCACATCCTTTAGAGATTTTTAGCGTTGTTTTTATGGGAGCTGCTTTGGCTAGTGCTGTGGGGATGATTTTCGCCATTCCTGTTTATACAATTCTGAGAGTTACGGCTCTGGAGTTTTGGAAAGGATATAAAGAATATCGAATTTTTAGCAAAGGATAAAATAAATTCAGAAGTATGAGTATGAAGTATGAATATGAAGTAAAATCAAACTTGAAACTAACAAAATGAATTTTTCTTTCTCAACCTAAATTAAAAACGCATTTAACTGATTACTGATTACTGGTAACTGATAACTGAAAAACCTGATAACTGACTAAAATGGATACACAATATAAAGTAAATTTAGCCTCCCTGTCTGCCTTAGAGATTATTCAGATGGCAAAACAGCATGTTTCTTTTGATGATACAGAAATAGCCTTTGCAACCCGTTCGGATTTTGACCTAAAAAAGATGAATTTGCTTTTTTGGACAATGAACAAGCCTTCACTTGTAGATTTGGGCGCACCACTTTTAAAATTAGCTTTCAAGATTAGATTACCGTTTGTAAAACCTGTCGTAAAAAACACTCTTTTTGAGCATTTTTGTGGTGGAGAAACCATCGAAGACAGCGAAAGAACAGTTATACAGCTTACTCAAGCAGCTATCGGAACAATCTTAGATTATTCAGTAGAAGGCGAAAAATCTGCACAAGGATTTGAAAAAACCAAAAATGAAATTATCCGAACCATAGAAAGAGCAAAAGGAGATACTACTATTCCGTTTTGTGTTTTTAAGGTTACAGGAATTGGTCATTCCAAAATTTTGGAAAAAGTACAAGCCAATGAAACTTTAAATGTAGAAGAACAACAAGGTTGGGAAAATTTAAACCAACGCATAAATGAAATTTGTGAAACTGCACATCGAAATAAAGTGCGAATTTTTATAGATGGAGAAGAAACTTGGTTTCAAGAAACCATAGATAATTTGACGTATCAAATGATGGAAAAATACAACAAAGAAGAACCTCTAATTTATAATACCTATCAAATGTACACCGTTGATAGATTGGAAAAGCTCAAATTGGCGTATCAAAATGCCATTGAAAAAGGATATTATGTAGGCGCAAAAATTGTTCGTGGTGCCTACATGGAAAAAGAACGCAAAAGAGCAGAAGAAAAAGGATATGCAGACCCAATTCAGCCTGATAAATTGAGTACAGATAGAGATTTTGATGCTGCAATGGAATTTTGTGTAGAAAATAGAGATCGCATTGCGCTTTGTGCAGGAACACACAACGAACTGAGTTGTTATTCGCTTGTCGTTTTATTAGACGCACATAATATCAAGAAAGATGACCGTAATTTTTACTTTGCACAACTCTACGGAATGAGTGATAATATGTCAAATAATTTGGCAGCAGCAGGATATAATGTGGCAAAATATGTTCCTTATGGCGCAGTAAAAGACGTAATGCCGTATCTAATGCGAAGAGCTGACGAAAATACATCTATTGCAGGACAAACCAGTAGAGAATATTTGTTGATACAAAAAGAAATAGAACGTAGAAAACAAGTAAGAGGATTTAAACCATAAGAAAACAGGGTTTTAATCCGACTATCCATACGTTTTTTTATTCAAAAATGATTGTATTTGTAGGTTAAAGGCTTGCCTTTGAATGTATTCGTATTTAATGATTCGTCAAAAAAATACTGTATTTAGCTACGCTGAGTTCACAAGCTCAGTTCTGTCAAAGGCAAGCTTTTTGACCTACTAATTTCAATATCATTCAAATAATACTTTAATACCGTTGTTGGTGTTTTAGCGAAGCGACACCAACAACATAAGAACATTATTTTGTTTAATACAAAAGCACATTTTCATTTTCGGCTTCCCATTTTCTCAGCTTTATACGGTCGTCGTAAGGTAAATTTCTAACAAAAATATTTACTTTTTCATCTAGTTGCACCAAACTATGAAGTAATTGATTGACTTGATTTACTGAGGAAAGAGAAGTCGAAAATTGATAGGTTTTATTGCCTTTTTTTACAATTTGAAAACTGTATGAATTGCTACCATAGATCAAATTAATTGCCATAATAGACTTCAGAATAATTCGGACATCTTTTTTTATGTCTTTAAAACGAATGGAAATATATTTCTGATGAATTTCTATATGTTCAATTTCTTTTTTCTTAGTTAAAGCTGCAAATAGTTTTTTGTCTTTAAAAAACATATTTTTTATTCCGATTGTCATTATTGCCACAAAAGTAATTCCGATAGAAAGTGGTGCAACGTCTCCAATCATTGTCAGAAGAATCAAAATAGAAGAAATAGCAATTACCCAAACAGAAAACGTATTTTTTTGATAAAACGAACGCTCATCAGCCACTACTGGCACATTCATAAAATGATTATCCGTTTCATTCAATAATTCATTTTCGTAAGAAATTTGATCATTACAAGGAATGATATACAAAGCAGGACGAGTAACTCCTTGAATTTCCAACTTTTCACTTAAAGGAAACTTTCCTAGCGTTTCGCTTTGATTACAATGTGTTTTATCTAAATACAACCATGTGTCTTTCAAAAAAGCTGATTTACAGACAGCACAAAAAACAATTTCGTCGCCTTCTTGTATAGCATCGCCAGTAATAGGGTCGCTTCTGTTTTCATTCAGAAATGCCTGATGTCTAGGATTTTGTATAATATGAGTGTGCATAAATCTGTATTTTGGCTGTATTCTATGATTGTATTTCCGAAAATACAAAAAAGTAAATAGATTTTAAACTTTGTATTTTTCTTTACTCTCAAATTTTATGGAATTTGTGAAAGTATAGCATCTAATAGAAAAATTTAATCTCAATATTAATCCTACAAAAATGAGTCATAAAAAGAATCCTCTCTTCCCTTTTTTACGTTTTAGTTTAAGATTTATTCTTTTTAGTATTTCTTTTTATCTTCTTGCTGTGCTGATTGGGGGCTATTTTTGGATTCTCAATCCAAAAAAATTAAGTTCTACTTCAAATGAAATAGAAATTTATATTACTTCAAATGGATTTCATACCGATATTGTCATTCCTATTAAAAATGACTTTGCAACGACAGAAACTAATTTATTCAAAACATTAGCACAAGATGCTGTTCTTAATTCTTACTTTCAATCCAATTACAAATGGCTTTCTGTGGGTTGGGGAGATAAAGGGTTTTATAATGAATCCTATAATGGAAACTTTCCGTCTGTTTCGTCGTGTTTGAATGCTGCTTTATTACCTTCTGAAACGCTGATGCACATAGATTTTTATAGAAATAATTTGAGGGAAGGCAAAAATTGCAAAAAGATAAAGTTAAAAAGCGACGAATATCACAACTTATTGCAACATATTGAGCGTAGTTTCCGAACTGTAAAAGAAGATTCTAAAAGTAAAATCATCAAATTTATTCGTTTACCTCAAAAAGGCTATTCTAATTCTGATTTTTTCTTTGAAGCAGAAGGTAATTATCATTTATTTTATACGTGCAATAGTTGGACAAATGAAGGCTTGAAGGAAGCTAACCAAAAGACGGCTATTTTTGCACCTCTGGCACAAACCATTTTGTATCATCTTGATTAAACTTGAGTAAAGTCAAATAAAAAGAGGCAAAATAAATTCAGATGCTATAAAAACTCTAAAAATTCACAACAATCTAACAAAAAGATATACAAATCTCTTATCTTAGTAGTATTATAGATAGAATAACCAATGGACTAAATTTGCTAGAATGCTATCTTTGAAAATCTATCTTGAACTAAACAAAAAGAAACACTAACTAAATAAGCTATGAGCCAAATTACAACTTTTACAAAAAAAACACCTAGAAACTCTATTCTAAAATATGGAATTGCCTTTTTAATTTTATTCATTTCTACCACTTATTTTTCTTCATTTTCTTTCGGACAAGGAGAAAATCAAATGGTTCGTTTTTCAGGAATTGTAGTAGAAGGCGATAGTTCGTTTGGAGTTTCTGGAGTTCATATCTACATTCCTAGAGCAGGGCGAGGAAGTGTAACCAATGCACTTGGTTATTTTTCGATGCCAGCGATGGAAGGTGATACGGTTATGGTAAGTGCAGTGGGTTATAAAAGTTCTCAAATCGTGATTCCTAAACGTGGAGAACCTTTGTATTCAGTTTTTATAGATTTAAAGGAAGATGTTAGACTATTGAATGAAGTAGTGATTTTACCTTATGCTAATGCTACTGAATTTAAAGACATGGTTTTGGCAATGGATACGTCTGACCCACTCATTGACCAAATGAAAGAAAACTTGGATAATGAAAGGCTCAATCAAATGGCTGCCAATATGCCTATGAATGCCACCTCAAATTATAAGTATTTGATGCAACAAAATCTTAATGCTAGAAATAATAAATTCTTTGCGCCTTCTATTCCTCTCTTGAATCCGTTTGCGTGGGCGAAATTTATAGAATCCATTCGCAATAAAGATTATAAAAAACCTTTGAGAACAACGAGTGGAAGTAGTACAGGGAATTAATTTGCAAAAAAATATCAATCCTAAAAAAACTCTTCTTTATTTGTTTGATAAGGGAGAGTTTTTACTTGGAAAATAAACTTTTTAATTTGTAATTAAAACTACTTTTTTTTAGGCTGTCTAGTAGAAGTACTTCTAGTTTTCTTCTTACCTGCATCTTTCGGATTTAGATAGCGTTTTTTGTGGTGAAAAGCTCCTTTATACGTTGGGTCTTCTTTTTGTCTGATAAAATCTAAGGCTTTTATTAGTTTTTGATTTTCTTCAAAAGGTGTTTCTGTAATATCTACTTCTGTTGGAATTCTATTTTGTGGAATTTTCTTTCCAATTAGTTTTTCAATATTTTTGATATGATGAACATCCAAAACATTGGCAAAAGTAATGGCAATTCCTTCTTTTTCTGCTCGTCCTGTACGTCCAATTCTATGCACATAATCATCGTACTGTTTGGGAACTTCAAAGTTTATAACGTGGCTTACATCACTTACATCTAACCCTCGTGCAGCTACATCAGTCGCCACCAAAATGCGAATATCTCCATTTTTGAAGTCATTGAAGGCATTGCTTCGTGTATTTTGGTCTTTGTTACTATGAATTACCTTTACGCTATCATCAACTTTTCTACCCAAAAATTTATAGACATTATTGGCTACATCTTTCGTTCTGGTAAAGACAATTACTTTATTAAATTTCTCTTTATCCTTGAGTAAATAATCTAATAAATTAATCTTTGTTCTAAAATTCGGAACTTCATAATATTTCTGCTCAACTGTTTCTGCCGTAACTGAAATAGCCGAAATATTTATTTCCTCTGGAGATTCTAAAAAATCGTGTGTCAGTTTTACTACTTTCTCTGGCATGGTAGCCGAAAAAAGAGCATTCTGACGCTTTTTGCTAGAAATAATTTCTAATAAACGATTGATTTGTGGCATAAAACCCATATCCAAAATACGGTCTGCCTCGTCCATTATCATCGTTTTGATTTGACGTAAATTCAATTCATTTCGCTCATAAATATCCAACAATCGCCCCGGTGTTGCGATAATCAAATCCATTCCTTCTCTCACTTGTTCAAGCTGTCTTTTTATACTTCCACTTCCACCATACAGAGCAACGGCACGTAAATCTGTATATTTACTAAGCATCTCAAAATGTTCATGAATCTGAATAACTAGCTCACGAGTAGGCGCAAGAATAAGCGCACGAGGATGTTCTCCTTGTGCATATTTTAGTTTCATCAAAAGAGGCAACATAAAAGCAGCCGTTTTTCCTGTTCCTGTTTGTGCTACACCAATTACATCGTGTCCAGCCAAAAGCAACGGAATTGCCTGTTCTTGAATCGGACTAGGTTTGTCATAACCAGCCTCTTCAATGGCATTTAATAATTGTCTATTTAATTTAAAATCTTCAAAAGTCATAGGTACTCAGTTATAATTAATCTAGGAGAAGATAGGCTATTTTTCAATTCAACTGTTTATTAGTAATAAGTTAATTTCATTTGTAGTTCTCTTTTATCTCCTTATTTCTTTGGGGTAAAATGTATTTGTAATTCCCTCTCCTCTCGCCCCTAATCCCTCGTTCCAAATAAAGTCAGAAGTATGAATTTAGAAGTTAGATTTAATGAAATTGCAATTAACAATTAAAATCCTCTTTTATCTCCTTATTTCTCTGTGCTTAAAATGTATTTGTAATTTCCTCTCCTCTCGCTGCTAATCCCACGCCCCACAATCTAACTAAACATCGGATTCGATTCCCAAAATCTATAACTATTGGTATCTTCAAAAACGTGTTTCATTATTTTGCGTTCTGTTTCTGTAAATGCTACATCTCTACGACTCATCATGCGTTCTGCCGTTTTGAAAAGTGCGTCTAAGTGTGTCGATACAAATTTAGTTTGATGATTGCCATTACCCCACGCAAACGAAGGAATAAATTTTGGTGGAAAACCTTCTCCAAAAACATTTGCGCCTGTTCCTACAACAGTTGCTGTATTAAACATTGTACAAATCCCAGATTTGCTATGGTCTCCCATTAAAAGTCCACAAAATTGTAATTCTGTTTTTTCATAATTTTCTTCTGCATAATTCCAAATTCTGACTGTTCCGTAATTATTTTTAAGGTTCGAACAGTTTGTAGCTGCACCCAAATTACACCATTCGCCAATGACTGCATTTCCTAAAAATCCGTCGTGTCCTTTATTTGAATAACCAAAAAATACGCAGTTACTCACTTCGCCACCTATTTTACAGAATTTTCCGATGGTCGTATCTCCTCGCATATTTGCACCTGTATTGATTACAGAACCTTCACCAAGTGCAAAAGAACCACGAATAATTGCACCTTCTTCTACGATTGCATTTTTTCCAATATAAATTGAGCCTTTTTCTGCATTCAAAACAGCACATTTTATATCTGCCCCCTCTTCTACAAAAATGCGTTCTTCATTATATAAAACGGTATGTTTGTCTGTAATGACTTGACTTTTACGACCTGTCGTTATCAAATCAAAATCTTTTTCAATTTCTTGTTTGTTAGCTCGGAAAATATCCCACGTTCTTGTCAAGAATTGAATTTGAATTTTTTCTATTTTTTGTTTGGCAATCTTTAAAGCAAAATCGTAAAATTTTTCTATGCTTTTAAATTGTGTAAAGGTTTTGAATGCAATTAATTCATTTCCTTTTTCTGAAAAAATGGGGGTTTCTAATGGAAGAGCATCTAATTTTTCAAAAAATTCTAAAGTTGGCAAAACTGCGCCATTGATATACAAATTTGCATTTTTTATATTTTCACTTTTACTTCCTTCAAAATAAATAGGAAATTTTTCTTGTAAATAATCTTGTGTCAGAAATGAAAAAGTATGGCTTTCAATTTCTGAATGATTTGTATTTTCTGTCGAATTTTTTACTGTATTCTTTAAATACTCATTAAAATAAGTTTCGAATTTTTCTTTAATCGTCAAAATCCCAACACGCAGGTCAGCCACAGGACGAGTAAAGGTAAAAGGCAATAAATGAGTGCGAAGTGAGGGAGAGTCGAAAAAAATGATGTTCATAACCAAATGACAAGAAAAATGTATATAAATTTGAGTTTTTTTGAATACTATTACTTTTTTAAAACCTCGTTGACGGCTTCATTTGAGCCTCAACGACGTTTATTTTACTCTATTTTTCAACCGTCAACGAGGCTTTGCCGTCGTTGAGGACGAAAAATAAAAATAGTAGAATACAGTATATTTTTTGAATACTACAAATTTACGCAAAAGTGAGTTAGAATTATTCTTTTTTTAAAAATTGGTTTTTAATTCTGTATCACAGACTTCCCAGTCTGTGTAAAAATCTATTTTCACTTTATAATTGTCTGACACTTTAAAGTGTCTTGACAATTTTATTTCCTAAAATCCAAAACCCAAGCCGAAGGAATATAATTTTCAACAATAAAACTACATAAGTTTACCCAATTTGAAGCATGTATCGTAATCCAAGCATCACAAGAAGCAACAATATGACTTGAATTTTGGCTTAATTCTACAATAGACTTATCAGCATGTTTTTCTAGTTTGACTTTCCAATTCCATTTTTTTTCTTCTGCCAAATTTTCCATAATTTTTTTGAGCCTTCCACTATTTGAAATGGGCGAATCCAAAACCCAAATCGTTTCTTTTATTTCTAGCTCTTCAATTACTTTTCCAATAATTTCTAAGGCAGGAATCGTTTCTTCTACTTTTCGATATGTAGAATGAATACTGGCAATATCACGCATACAACCGTCCAAACCAATAAAAAGAGGTGCATTCGACAAAGCGCATTCTGTTGTGATAAGTAAATTATAACCATCAATAACCAAAACAAAGTCAGAAGTATGATTTATGAAGTCAGAAGTAGAATCAATACTAATTTCGCTTTTCTTTCTTAATTCTAAACTTTCTTTTTCTGCACTAGCTGCATTGATTGCTTTTCTTTGACGGTCAGTAAGTGAAAATTTATCGCCTACCAATTTCAAAGAAGCCGTTTGAGAATAACCATTTGATAAAAGCCATGACAAATCAGAAACAGCTTGTTTTAGATTTTCAAAATTTTTTTCAGAAAAAGCAGCATAATCTTTCGGATTTGCACCTCTATGTTTTTGAGAATTGGGCATTTAAAAAAATTGTGAATTATAAATGGTAAATTGTGAATGCAATACAGCAACAGTTTGTGTAATAGGAAGTCTATCGATTACTTACAACTTGAACTATACTTAACATACTTTCATTTACCACTTACCATTAATAATTTATCATTCAAAAAACTACGGTTCAAACGTCCATAAAATACTTTCTACTTCACGAATATAATCACGCTTTTTAGATGTTGGCGCAAAAATAAATCCTTCAATATAATAAAGTCTATTTTTCTTCTCATCAACAATCAAATAACCTACAAAAGGACCTCCAGAAGTAAGAGAAGTTAGTTTCCAAAGTGCACGAATTTCGATAGCATAATGTCCCTTAAAATTAATTTTTTGTGAAAAATAAGGAACTACATCAGTTTGGTCTGTTACAAAAGAACCTTTATCTGGGTCTTTCATGTATTTTTCACCTAACTCTCTTCGCCACGCCAAAACACTATCAGCATTTAACTGCCCCTGCGAAGTATAAGGTTTGTAAGCCACAAAAACATTTCTATCTCGTCCGTTAGCATTGTCTATCAAACGTATAAACACAAAACCTGAATCTTGTTTTTGTTCATTTGTGATACTAATATCTTTCGCCTCTTGATAGCCATCTGGAATGCCCATTTTAAAACCATGTTCTTTTTCATAACGCTGCATTCTACCTGTCTGCTTTCCACCTCTAAATGCTACCAAATACGAACGTTCACGCTCTGTTTTATAGAAAATCTCACGTAGCTTTTCTTCATTTGCCTTCATGTGTCTGATAAGCTGCTGGTCATCTTTTCCAATCAAATAAACCACTTGTTGATTTTTGGCATGTTCATCTTGTTTTACAATCAAATACGGAGTTGTATCAGCTTCTATTCTATCCAAACTTTCTTTTGCAAATTTTTTGCGTAAAATATCGCTATCTGTTGATTTACTTTCCAAAGATAAAACCACAAAAATAGAATGATATTCTTCCAACAAATCATTTATTTTTTTGGGAGCAGCATGATAGATTTTAAAAATAGGCTCGGCAGGTTGTGGAAATCCCGGCATCGGTGCCATATAGAGTTCACGAACGGCAGCTCCTAAATCTCCTTCCCACTTACTAGAATCCATTTGAAGCAAAATTTCTCCATGTCCACCTTTCGAAGGAGGTAAAAAATCTTTATATGAAAATACTTTTTCGTCTTTATTATCACTCGTACAAGAAGACAAAAAGGCTACTGTGAGCAGAAAAAAGGCTAAAAAGGCAAATTTGGTTATCGTCTGAAATTTCATTGAATATATGAATTGTTTTTTTAATGCTTGATTTAATTTCTCCAAATCCCAAAAGTCTTCAAAACCTTAGGCTTTTTAATGAAATGCTATTGTAGCACGAAAGTAACAAAAATAGATGGAGTTTTCAGACTAATTAACATCAGAACGAATTAGAGGTTTTGAGTTTTTTGGATTTATTAAAATTTCACATTCCTAAAATTTATAAATTCTATGTTCCATAATTCCTAATTTCCTACTTTTACAAAAAAAAGAAATTAACAGATAACTGCAAAAAAATGACAGAAAACAACATTTGGCATCCCTTCACGCCATTAGCCGAAGGCTACGACCCTATAGAAATTGTAAAAGCAGACGGAGTTTATATTTATACAAAAGATGGACGAAAAATTCTGGATGCTGTTTCTTCGTGGTGGGTAAATATTCACGGACACGCCAACAAAAAAATTGCAAACGCCATTTCAGAACAAGCGCATAGTTTAGAACACGTTATTTTTGCAGGTTTTACACACCAACCAGCCGAAAAATTAGCAAAAAGTTTGATAAACCTTTTGCCTTCTATGAACAAAGTTTTCTTTTCAGATGACGGTTCGACGGCTATTGAAGTAGCTTTAAAAATTTGTTTGCAGCATTTTCATAATAAAAATAGAAATGAGAATAAAAAGGCAGACAGAACCAAAATAATTGCCATAGAAGGAGCTTATCATGGCGACACTTTTGGAGCAATGGCAGTCTGTGACCGAACACCTTTCAATGCACCTTTTAATCCTTTGCTTTTTGATGTAGAATTTATTCCACGTCCAACAGAAAAAAACTGGAATGCCGTAAAAGAAAAATTTACACAGATTTTAGAAAGTGAAGAAGTAGCAACTTTTATTTTTGAACCCATTATACAAGGCGCAGGAGGAATGCAAACCTATTCTCCCAAACATTTAGACGAACTTATAAAACTAGCTCACAACAAAAACACATTTTGTATAGCTGATGAAATAATGACAGGTTTTGGAAGAACCGATTATCTTTTTGCTTCAGAATATTTAGAAGAAAAACCAGATTTGATTTGTCTTTCAAAAGGAATTACAGGAGGATTTTTGCCTTTAGCTGTTACGCTCTGTACAAAAGAAGTCGCACAACCCTTTTATGATAATGATATTTTAAAAACTTTCTTTCATGGACATTCTTATACAGGAAATCCGATTGCCTGTGCTGCTGCAAATGCTAGTTTAGAAATTTTGTTGAGTGAAGAATGCTTTCAAAATAGAAAACGAATTGCAGAAAAACATATTCACTTTGCCAATCAAATAAATTCTAATAAAGAATTAGAAAGTAGTAGAAATAGAATTTTAGAAATCCGAACCTGTGGGACAATTTTCGCTTTAGAACTCAAAACAGAAGAACAAACTTCTTATTTC
>DAIUBX010000003.1:0-17891 GCA_036846465.1 Bernardetia sp. | reverse complement strand
CAGAAAGCAAATATTATAGCTAATGACTTTTTGCCTTCCTTGAATTTAATTTATGAAGCTACCAAAAAGACAAATTTACGTCTTTCGTATGGAAGAACACTTGCTCGTCCTACCTTTAGAGAACTTGCACCATTCCCTACTTTTGATTTTGCTGGAGATTTTCAGATGATTGGTAATCCAAACTTAGAGCGCACTCTGATTGATAACTTTGATGCTCGTTATGAAATGTATCCTAAGGCTGGAGAGGTTGTTTCGGTAAGTGCTTTTTACAAAAACTTCCAAAATCCTATCGAAAGAGCGTTTAATCCACAGGCTGCCAACGGAGAAATTCAGTTTAGAAATGTAGCTTCTGCACAAGTAATGGGATTAGAATTTGAGTTCCGTAAGCGTTTGGATTTCATTAATTCACTCAAAAATTTTAGCGTCGGCACGAACCTTAGTTTAATGACTTCAAGTGTAGATATTGACCCTAGAGAATTGGAGCTGATTCGTGCAACCGACCCAGATAGAGCTTCTACTCGTTCTATGTTTATGCAATCTCCTTATGTTATTAATTCTTTTGTTTATTATGATTTGGAAGAAAAAGGATTGAGTATTAGTGCTAATTTCAATGTTTTTGGAGAGCGTTTAGCTATCGTAACACAAGGTGGACAACCAGACGTTTTCGAAAAAGCTCGTCCTTCTTTAGATTTTTCTTTCAAGAAAACAGTTGCTAAAAATTGGAGTGCAAGTCTAAGAGCTAGAAATCTTTTCAATCCTAAATATCAACTTGTACAAGAATTTAAAGGACAAGAATATGTCTATGATTCTTATACAATGGGACGTACTTTCTCGGTTGGTGTGTCTTATTTGATTGATTAATTCTAATTATCAATTTAGCTTTTATAAAAAACAGTTCTAGCTTTGTGTTAGAACTGTTTTTTTGTATTTTTGAGTTTGGTTTTAGAAAGGAAAGTGCATACAATTTTAAAACTGATTCAAATATAAATTTTATTATGTTGCCTACTTCAAATTTGTTAAGTGGATAGCATTACGTAAATTTGTTTACCTAAAAAAAGCTAAATATTTTAAATAAATTATAAAATTTGTATGAAGTATCAGAAATTAATTTTTATTATATCATTTTTTTTGTATCCTATCTTTGTTCAATCTCAGACTTCCTCTGTAACTACTATGGAAGAAACAGGAATATGGAATGGTCTTTATATTAAAGGAAAAATAACCAATAAAATTGGGTATTATGGAGAACATCATTATCGTCTCAGAAATAGCATTAATAATGTTAATTCTTTTATCGGTAGAACTAGACAGTTATATAACCGAGCTGGAATTAATATTTTCTTTAATGAAAACTTTGAAGCCGTAATAGGTCCTACTTTAGTACTCAACTATACACCTGACCCACGAAATGATAATTTTGAAAAAATAGTCTATGAACCTAGAATTTGGCATCAATGGCTTTTCATAATGCCAAAAATGGGAAGATTCAAAATTTATCATCAATTTAGATTCGAACATCGATGGAAAAGAAGCAATGTCGTAGATGCTGTTCACGATTATACAAATAGATACAGATACAAATTATTTTCTTACATTCCTATAAATAACAAGAAAATTACAACCAAAACCCTTTTTATTTCGCCTAGTGTTGAAATTTTTATGCACACAGGGAAGTCTATTATATATCATCCTTTTGAAGATTTTAGAACTTACAATGGTATAGGATATGTTTTGAATGAAAATATTACCTTTTTTGCAGGACACATGTGGACTATTGGACAAAAAAACACAGGATTTGAATACAGAACTAGCCATATACTTCGTTTTAACGTTTTTGTAGGAATGGATTTTAGAAAAATTGAAACCAAAATTCCATCAATTAATTTAGGATATTAATGATTACATCAAAAAGAATATACATTGCCGTTATAGTAGCATTAATAGTAATTATTTTTTTACTGTCTTTCTTTAGTTTAGAAAGTCAATCAAAAATAAAATTATTAAATGATAAAATAATACAAACTGAAAATAGAATTCAAGAGGACAGTATGGTATTAACTAATTATAAAAATTCTGAAGAAGAAATTTATACGGTTTTGTTGAAAAAAGGAAATATAAATGGCAATCAAACAGATGAAAAATATAATTTAAGTACTATTTTAGATATGCTTTTCAAAAAAGAAGCAAATACAAATGATAGTCTGAAAAGACAAATAAATACATTGAAAAATGCAGTTGATTCATTTATTCATGAAAACAAAGAGTATATAAATAAAGATGAAGAAAAAAACAATAAAATAAATAATTTACAGTCAGAGTTAGACATCAAAGTTTCATCGTATGAAAAAGTATTTGATTCTCTCTTGACTCAAATTGCAAGTATAGAAAATCAAGCTCGTAATACGAGTTGGGATACGCTTACTTTAGTTGCCCCAAAAGGTATTAATTTATTCTTTTATGGAAATATTGTAAGTAATAATCCTGATGGCTTTGGTATTGGATTTTATGAAAACAAAGGATATTATATTGGACAATGGAAGGGAAATTCACGCAACGGAAAAGGAAAACATTTTTATAAAAACGGAGATGTATATGAAGGTAATTTTGAAAATGATTTACGAAAAGGATACGGAATTTATTATTATGCTTCGGGTGAAGTATTTAAAGGAGAATGGGAAAAAGATCTTATGCACGGAGAAGGAAAAATTTTTACACCAGATGGCAAATCTTTCTCTGGGCTTTGGATAAATGGTAAAATGGAACAAGAAAAATGACTTCTACTGTATTGTTTTTATTTTCCACTTCCAACTGTGATAAAGTTTGTTCTTATGTTTAGAAGTTTGTAAAAATTAGTTTGGACTACATTCCTCGTGAATAAATCAACACACTTATATTCTTTATGAACTCAAGCAACTATTTCTAACCCATGCATTTATCAAACCCTTCTCTTACTCAAAAATTCAATGATTATTTATCAGATTCACTTTCTGAAAAAGAAAAAATGGCTTTTGAAGAAAAACTAGAAAACGATAAAGAACTAGCCGATTCTTTCAATAAACACAAACAGATTTTGGAAGGAATGACAAGTGCTAGACGTGCTTACTTTCAACTCTACAGAGATATTGAAGGCGAACAACCTTACTCAAAATCTAATCAAAGAATTGCACCTTGGTATGTTTGGATTCTTATTTTTTTAGTTTTAGGAATAACAGCTTGGGCAGTTTTTGAATTATTCTAATAAACTAAATTCCGTTAAAAACACTGTATTATTCAAATTTCAAATAAGACTTTTTTATATTGTGAAGGAATAAATAACAGAATATAAAAATACTATGAGATTAATAGATACCGACAAATGGAGTGAAATAATTGATACACTTTTTAGACACAAACTTCGAACTTCGCTGACTGCTTTGGGAGTCGGTTGGGGTATTTTTATGCTTGTTTTGCTTTTAGGAGCAGGAAAAGGACTTCAAAACGGAGTCGAACATAATTTTAGAGATGACGCTGTAAATAGTCTGTGGCTCTACGACGGACAAACTTCCATTGCTTATAAGGGAATGCCAGTTGGTCGTCAGATTCAATTCAAAAATCAAGATTATGATGCTTTAGGAAATATAGATGGAATAGAATACAAATCAGGAAGATTTTATTTAAGAGGAGAATATATTATCCGATATGAAAATAAAAGTTCGTCATATAATACTCGTGCTGTTCATCCAGACCATCAATATTTAGAGAATACACAAATTGATGTTGGTCGTTTTATCAATCAAACCGACTTAGACCAAAAACGAAAAGTAGCAGTCATTGGAAAATTAGTAGCCGAAGAACTTTTTGATAAATTTGAAGAAAATCCAGAATTTCCTATTGGAAAATGGGTAACATTAGGCGATGTTCCTTTTCAAGTTGTAGGTGTTTTTTCAGATGCTGGGAGTGAAAGAGAAATGCAAAATGTCTATCTTCCCATCACGACGGCGCAACTTGCCTTTAATGGACAAGATAAAATAAATCAACTTATGATTACGGTAGGAGATGCTTCTGTCGAAGAGTCCAATGTGATTGCAAAAGAAATTCAGAAAGATTTTGCAGCACGTCATAAATTTTCGCCAGAAGATGATAGAGCTGTAAGAGTGCGAAATAATGTAGAAGAGTTTGAGAAATTTCAAATGCTTTTTCTTTTTATTCGTGGTTTTGTTTGGACAGTTAGCTTAATGACTATTTTGGCTGGAATAATTGGTGTAAGCAATATTATGCTCATCATTGTAAAAGAACGCACCAAAGAAATTGGAGTCAGAAAAGCTCTTGGAGCAACACCTTATTCTATTGTTAGCTTGATTGTAAGTGAAGCGATTGTAATTACTTCAGTAGCTGGTTTTTTTGGTCTTACTTTGGGAGTAGCTGCTATTATGGGAATGAAAATACTTGTGGGGGATAGTGGTGGAGATGGTTCTTTTTTCAGAAACCCAGAAGTAGATTTATATGTTGTTTTGATAGCTATTGGGCTACTGATTGTTTCAGGTGCTTTAGCTGGTTTTTTTCCTGCTTATAAAGCTGCCAAGATTGCTCCCATTGTGGCACTTAGAGCTGATTAATACAAAGTCAGAAGTATGAAGTTAGATTTAAGAAGTAATACAAAATAAGAAATCGCATTTACCTCTGACTTCTTACCTTATATATTTTACTTCTTACTTTATTAAAGTCTAATTCCCAAAAGTGTAATGTCATCTCTTTGTTCCATATATTGTTGATGTCTTGCTAATTCATCTTTCAAAAACTCACCTTGTTTGTCCATTGGTTGTGAAGCAATTTGTTCCAGCCAAGTAAGAAGCTGCATAGTTCCTATTTTCTTTTGACGTGGTGAGGCTTGATCAACATATCCATCAGTTGTTAAATAAAGGGCATCACCTTCATTGAGCCAAATCTCTTCTTGCTCAAATGGTTTTTCATTCTTTCCTCTTCCTCCAATGGTCTTTCTAGTTCCTTTTAATTGGTGTAAAGAATCATCACTTACATAATAAAGAGGACGTTTTGCTCCTGTAAAAACTACCTTGTATCTATTTATTTCTTCCAAATGCTCAATAGAACACAAACAAACGTCCATTCCGTCATCATTGTTATAAATATCTTGCTTTAAAGCTTTTTTGATTCCAATATGAAGTTGATCTAAAATCTCTGATGGTTCTTGTGTTTTGGAAAGAATTTGATTGAGTTGCATAGTTCCGATAAGCGACATAAATGCCCCTGGAACACCATGTCCTGTACAGTCAATTACAGCAATAAATATTTTACTTTCATACTCTTCTATCCAAAAGAAATCTCCTGAAACAAAATCTTTAGGCTTATAGAGTAAAAAATGGTCTTTAAAAATACGTTTAAAACGACGTTCTCCAGGTAAGATTACACCTTGAATATCTCTTGCATAGCGCAATGAATCTGTAATCTGTAAATTCTTTTTATCAATTTCATCTTTAGCTAATTGAATAGTTTGATAAGCATCATAATTTGAGAGTGCAATCGTAATATAAGCAGCTAAACTCTCCAAAATACGATAATGATTGCGAGAATAAGCATTTTTGAGTGGACTCTGTACCGTAATTACACCTAATAATTTTCCCTCTTGAATCAAAGGATAGTAAATAATAGAGTTTCGCTCTTCGACCAAAACACCACGAGTTCTTTCTGTTAAGTATTGAGAATATTCTTCATCAAAATCTGCAATAAAGACTGGTTTTTTGTTTCTAGCACACCATGTAGAAAGTCTATCATCATTAATAGAAGTTTCTCTATAAGGTACTATCATACCATCTTTATAGAAATGACTAAAGCCTATAACTTCCCGTTCGACATCATACGTTCCAATTCCAAAGACAGTAGCATCCATCATTTCGCCTACGTGTTTATAAACCGTATTTATAATCACTCCAATATCCAAAGAAGCTGTAATATCTCTACCAATATCACTCAAAAGGTTAATATCTTGATAGGCTTTTCGAAGTTCCCCTTGTTGTACTTTCAGATTTTCATTGGCTTTTTCAATTTGCTCTTTTTGGCGTGTAACTTCCTCTTGTTGTGTAACGAGTTCCATATTTATTTTGGTAATTTCTCGTGTACGTTCGGCGACTTCTTTTTCTAGTTTGGTTTTTTGCTCTTCTATTAGTGTTCTATTCTCATTATTGCGACGTTCTATTTCTGTACGCAGATAATTAACTCGGTCTGCAAGTCCTAAAGAAACAAATAAACCTAAAAGAATATCGGCTACTTCTGAAGCATGCATAGTAAAATAACTTCTAGGAATAAATTCTAACTGTGCCAAAGCAAAAATTAAAATTCCCCCAAAATAGACAATATTTGCAGCTAATAAGAAAGAAGCAGGGCGATGTTTGACCTTAATCACAATTCCGATATTTACAACTAAAGCAATAGAAATAGTAAAAACAAGTAAGAATACCATCCATTGCATTTTGTAAATACCTATAAAGGTAAGTCCAAAAATAACTAAACAAAGACCAGCAATACCAATAAAAAACTTGTCCCAAAAAGGAGCTACTTTTTTTAGATTCAAGAAACTCCTAAAGAATAAAGTATAAAAAAACCAAAGTAGAGCAGTAACAGGAACTATCAATAACCAGTTTAGAGTAGGGTCATTTGGAATAAAAAATTCTATCAAATATTCCTCAAAAATCATATTTAAGATAGCTGCCATAAATAGCAGACCTACATAATACAAGTAGCGTTTGTCTCGGAACAGAAATGACACAAATAAACTATTGAGAGCCAAAAGAACCATTGCACCCAAATAGAATCCTTGATAATAACGACGCTCTTTTGACAGTTCGATAGAACGAGCCAAATCTTCTATTGTCAAATGTTCTAATGTATTGAGAAGTTTTTTATTTTGTTTGGCAAATTCAGTTCGGTGTTCTACACGAAGAAAAAAAGTTTTAGATTCAAACCTATCTAATGTAATCACAAAACAAGCCGAACGATCAATTTTAATATTTCTACTAGCATGAGGAAAAATAATTCCATCTTCACTTCTTATATAGCTAATTCCGTTTGTTGTTGGTGTGTAAAGATAAGCTACTTCTGCATCTTTTGCCTTCAAGAGATATAGTTTACGACTAGCAAATGTATTTTTTAGTGTAAAACGCAGCCAATAAATGTCTGTATCATTATCATAAACAGGCTTCACATCTTTATAAACCCTAAAGTCTTTTACTTTATCAATTCTGCTTACATCGTCTATGGTATATGTTCCTTCTGCATCTGGCAATATGTACACATCTTCTCCTAAAGAGTAAACTTTTGTAGAGTCGTTCAAATTAAAAACTTGTGCTTGTGCTGAGAAAATTAATAAAAATCCAATGAAGAAAGTTAAGAATAAGCAAAAGAACCTCAGAAGTGAATGACTTTTGAAGTAAAAAGTAGATAATAAATAATTATGTCTGAAAAAATGAGTTGACAAAATGAATTTATTTAGCCTTAAAAATGATTATAAAATAACAAATAACGCAAAGAATATATATTTTTAGCTAAAAAATAGATAATTAAAATCTATCCTTTACTTAAAATTCATTTTTGAGTTTTCCTAGTAGTATAAATCTACCCAAAAGATACTAACTTTTTTTATTTATTACCAAACTTATTTCAAAGTTTGATTTAATTATTAACATAGTATCAGATAGTTTTAAAGAATTACCTTCCTATTTGAATAGCTTAAATCTAAGAAAAAATCAGGCTATTTTCTATTTTTTTTCTACTATTAATTCTCTATTTCTACCAACGACCAATTTATTTCTATGAATGAAAGTTTTGGTAATAAAGAGTCTCATTCTTTCGTAAAACTCAATGGAACAATCTTTTTTACAAACATTTAGACCATCATTTATCCCAGTTTGGAGTTTAATTTTAGTACAAAATTAGTAAGGAATATCTCTATCATGTGGGTCTTTTTGAGGATATTTCAGCCTTGCTTCTAACTGTTCCTCAATTTCAGGTGTCAAAATATGTTCTAAGGCTTCGGCAGCTTCGTGTACATGGTCAGGTGCAAGACGTACAAATTCGGTCAAATACAATTCCCAAAGACGATGAAGTTTTACTAATCGTTTTGCTTTTATGCTTCCTTTTTCGGTAAGTTGCCAACCATTTTGAGTTTTTTCTATGAATTGTTTTCGTGTCAGTTTGTGTAATGTATTTTTTAATAAAATAGGCTTAAAATGGCGTTGAAGTTCAATATCTTCCAAGGAGGAAATCGTTTTTTTAGTTTTGCTCTTTTCTATATCGTGATAAATTGCTTTCAAGATATTCTCTTCCAAAATCTGTTTTTTGTATAAATATTGCCTTCTTCTTCGTGCCACAATTCCTTTATTTGGCGCAAAGAAAAACGAAAACATCGCAATCGCAGAAGCTACCAAAACAATCCAAGGACCTGTCGGCATTTGTGTTTGGATATAAGAAACAAAAGCTCCCCCAATAGCAGCCAAAGCACCAAAACTAGCAGCAATAAGAAGCATATAGTGAAGTTTGTCTGTCCAAAAACGAGCAGCAGCAGCAGGTGTAACCAGCATCGCAGCCATCAAAACGACTCCCACAGACTGAATACCGACTACAACAGCCAAAACAGTAAGTGTGGTAAGTAAAATTTCGATAGCAACAATAGGAAGTCCAATCGTTTGAGCAAAATTTTTATGAAAAATGACTATTATAAATTCTTTATAAAAAAGTCCGACTAAAAGTAACATTAGTGCAGCCAAACCACCAAAAACCCAGACATCACTTCCCACAAGTGCAGCAGCTTTTCCAAACAAAAAACTCTCTAAACCAGACTGTGATGCATTTCCAGACTGTTGAATATAAGTCAGTAGCATCACGCCAAAACCAAAAAAAACAGATAAAATAAGCGCAACAGCCGTGTCTTCTTTGAGTTTACTGTATCGTGTAATCAAATTCATACAGATAATAGAAAGCCAACCCGACACAAAAGCACCCAAAATCAAAAAAAGTGGATTCTTCGTTCCTGCCATCAAAAAAGCACCACAAACCCCTGGTAAAACCGAATGTGCCACGGCATCGCCCACTAAAGCTCGTTTTTGTAAAAATGTAAAACAACCCACAATAGCCGAACTTGCACCCAAAAGTATCGAACCCAAGACAACATAACGAGTATTAGGTTCGGTCAATAACAAAAAATCTATTATTTTATCCACTTACATAAAGTTAGAAGTATGAGTTTAGAAAGTCAGAAGTAAATATAAAGTTAGAGGTCAGACCTGCCAAAACAGCGAAGCTAATTATGAAGTCAGAAGTGCATACAGGAAAATAAATACAGGAAGTATTCATAAGTCTAAAGCAATTTGTATTTACTTCTAACTTTATACATTTGACTTCTGACTTTATTTTATTGGCAAAGTTAGAAAAATCTAACTTTAATGTTAGCCTTTTTATCAGAGAAAAAATAGGACTCTTAATTTATATTGGACTGATACTATATTGTCTTACGCTCTGATATTTGGAATTAGAAAGAGGGAAAAAGTCTGGTGTACAGCTTTTTCCCTCTTTTTTGAGATTTTGGCACATTATCTAATTGAAGTTTGAGCTTCCTCGTTTGACAAAACCTAAAAATAGAATAATAGGCTTAATTTACTTATCGCCCTCATTTTTCATTTCAGCTTCTAAATCTACAATTCCAACTTCTTCAATAGTTCCGTCGGGTTGTACTTGATGAATTACACCTGATTTGACAGTCATTTCTTTTTCTTCTCCTTGGGAAGCATAAGTCATACAACTTACCGTTTTGTCTTCATTGAGTTTACACGTTACTTTTTCTTCTTGTGTAAAACCATCTTGCGAACCTTTAATGTAATATTGCATGTTTTGTTCGGCTATCGGAACTCCTGTTTTATCAAAAGTAACCAATTTGGTAAATTGAAAAGTAGAACCATCATAACCATAAAACAAAATAGCAGTGATTCCTTCAGGCATATCAGTTAGTTTTCCAACTAAATACAGACGGTTATTTCCTTTTGGCTCTACCATTACTTTTTCTTCCAATCCATTATAAACATTGAAATATTTTTCATAAATCGCCATTGAAATTGGAGTAAACAATTTTGCATTTGATTTTTCACTCAAATCATAAGGTGGTTTTACTTCTTTGATTTTGCCTACAAACTCAGCAAAATCTTCAGCAGGAACTGTATCTTTTAAGTGTAATATTTTTCTGTTTTTATCTTTACTGGCATCATAGACATTTTTTTCATCTACGGCAATCGTTTTTGATTTATCTTTATAAGGGTTTTTGTTTCGTTGTGCAAAAGAGACAGTTGATAGAAAGCAAAATGCAAAAGTAAAAAGTAGCACAGAATAAATAGTAGGCTGTTTCATTGTATTAAAGATTTTGATGAGATTAAAAAATGACTAAAAAATAGTTTATAGGAATTATGTATGAATAAACTTTAATATCATACATGCCGTCTATCAACTCTTTAAAAGGCACTCTTGTTTTGACAAGATAAGAATTAAAATAAAAATTGAGAAAAGAATTGAACTAAAATTAGTCAAAAACATAGTTACGACACTGTTTCATAAAGTGTGTAAGTTTAAAAAAGAGCTATTTCAAATTAGCTCAACATTATTTATTTTTCTCAAATTTTTCATATCCTATCTTTGTGTTGTGCCAAAATCCTACCAAATTTTGATACCATTTAGATAAATTTGTCTTTTTCAAAAGAGTGATTACTCTTCCTCATTGTTATAGACTATTTGATTTTCCATCTCTATCATTCCAATTTCTTTTATGTTTCCATTTTCTTGTATTTGATAAATCGTTTCTGATTTGATACTTAATCCTTCTTCATTTTCTTTTTCCACATAATTGATACAACTTACTGTTTGGTCAGAATTAAGCTGACACGTTGTTTTGCCTTCTTGAGCAAGTCCATCATCAGAACCTTTGATGTAGTATTGAATATTTTTTTCAGCTATGGGTGTTCCTGTTGTATCAAAAGTAATAAGTTTGGTAAACTGAATACTTGTTCCTTCAAAGGTATAAAACAGAAGCGCAGTAATTCCATTTGGCATATTGTCTAATTTTCCGACCAAATACAGCTTATTATTATCTTTCGGAGCTAATACAATCGTTTCATTTATTCCATTTGTAATATTAAAATATTTCTCATAAGTATCCATAAACAAACGAGAATACAATTTACAGTCAGATTTTTCATTTATAAGAGAAGGATTTTTAATCGTTTTGATAGAACTTACAAATCCTGTAAAATCTTCATTGGTTGTTTTATCTTTCAAAGATAATTTTTGTCGCTTTTCGTCTTTGCTACCATCATAGACATTTGATTCATCTATAATGATTGTCTTTTCCTTATTATTTTTATAAGGGTTTACATTGCGCTGTGCAAAGGAAAAATTGGAAGTAAGAAGAAAAATAAATACAGAAAGCAGTAGAGAGGAAGTTGTGAGAGATTTCATTTTTTGTAAAGTTAAGTAAGTGGTAAAATCTAATTTTCGTATGTACGTTGTTTTGCCAAAATCTTACCAACTCTGTGTATCTAGTGAATATTTTTTTTATTTTTTTTAGAAAATACTCTTTTTTTATAAAAAAAATTCCATCTCTTAAAGAAATGGAACTTTTGCTATTCAAATTATTTTTCTCTTATCAATTCCAAAACATAATTGAGTTGTGTATCTTCATTTTTGATAAAATCTTCATACGATTGAGGTATTTCGTAATCGGGTATTATACCACTTCCAACGGGTTGATTTGATTTTTTTGGAACATCTTGCTCTAAATTGACAATAGAAAAATACATTTTTAATTTAGATTTTGGCAATGTATAACTAATAGGTGTATGTCCATTGTGTCCATAATATCCTCCTTGTGTTTCTTCTCCCACTACGATAGTATTTTCTTCTGATGCACTCAAAGCAGCAAACAAACTTCCAGCAGAAGCTACTCTAGGACTAATCATCAAATAGACTTTTCCAGTAAACGCATTTTCTTTAGGAGTTCGAATTTGTTGGTCGTTGCTAGTAGAATCTTGATAATATTTGCCTTCCTTTTCAATAGGAAATTCCTTTCTTAATTGTTTGGTATAAATAATTTTAGCTATCGGTTTTAGATAAAATGGAACTTCTCCTTTTATATGTTTCCAATATGGGATTTTCTTGAAAGAAACCCAAGCCTGTTTGTTTTCCCTAAAGTTTCTAGAAGATAAATAGGAATAAGTTACCAAATCGTTTGGGTCATTTCCTCCTCCATTGTGTCTTACATCAACAATCAAATTATTTACTTGTTTTTCTTTCAGAACTGTAAATACACTATCCAAAAATTCAGTATAACGAATATGAATAGGGTCTTTAGCATTTCCACCTATTATAAAGGTATTTAGGGTAAGTTTGGCAATATCATTTTCTAGCATTTCAAAAGAATAAGGCTCATCTTCTTCTTTAGAGAAATATGAATTTTTATCAAAAGACAAAGAATGACGCTTAAAAACAAAGTTCTGTAAGCGTCTCATATAACTTACACTTTGAATAGTTTGAGTTAGAATTTCATCTGATTCTGCTATTTTATAAGTAACTAAAAACTGTTCTTGTTGTCCATAATGAAGACGATAATAATAACTAAAGTTTCCATTTATACCAATCGCTTTTCCAGTTTTATTAAAGCCATCAGTTGTATAGTATTTGTATAAATTTGGTAAAATATCTTTTATTGAATGATTATTTATTGAAAAAATTTCTGCTCCTAAAGGAATTTGTGCAGAATCCATATTCATTCTGAGTTTTCCTTCGATGAGCTTTACTGGAAATGGAAAATAGCCTGTTTTTTCGTCTTTAAGAGAAGTATTTATTTTTTTTGGTAAACTCAAATCATTGTGAAGACTTCCCTCAAAATCTGTGAGTTCCCAAATAATATTATAAAAATCTCGGTAAGTAGATGATTTTTCTATTTGATTTTCTGCCCAATTATAAATGCTATCAATTTCATTTTTGGTTCTGTATTTATAAAGTCCTGAATTAGCTTTCTCACGAATATTCTTGAATAATTCTAAATCCTTTTTCATATTTTGTTTAGAAAACGAATCATCTATACTCTTTTGAGCAGACAGAGAAAAGGGCAGTAGAAATAAAATAAAAGCAGTAAAAAGGATATTTTTCATGGTTCTGGTTGTTTAAAGTAGAGTTTATTTACTATTCACAAATTTCAGCAGAACAGATGACTTATACTTGTACAATCTTGACTATTTCAATGTTTTTTTGTACTCATTAGGAGCAATTCCTACAAAGCGTTTGAAGGTTTTGGAAAAATGAGCTTGGTCTGCAAAACCAAATTGATACGCTAAAGCTGTCAGTTCAGAATGATAATTAATTTGTTTTTTGGCTGCAAAAACTTTCTTCATCAATACATAATTTATAGGCGACATTCCAAACTTAAAACGAAACTGCCGAGCAAAACCAAACTTTTCCATATTCATAAAATACGCCAGTCCATCAACAGAAAGTTTTTCTTCTAAATTATGCTCTATAAATAAAACTATTTCCTCCCATTTAGAAAAGTCGTTTTTATAAATATTTCTAGTATCCATACTAGAATAAATAGATGTTGATTTTTTTAGTAAATTGAAAAGATTACCTAACTTTTTTTGTGTCAAATTTGGGCTATTGCTATCTAATGAGTTTTTGACTTCATAAAATAAAGGTATCAATGAAGGTTGAAATAATTGACTATTTTGAAACTTGACATTCGGTTCTTTTAGACAAAAATTCACTACTTCTTGAGATACATATAAAGTCGTAAAAGAGATAGGCGTATCTTTATTCAAAAGTGGATTTGAATGAACTTCATACGGATTGGTAATAGAAATACTTCCTTTTTCACTATACAAAATAGAATCATTTGTAGCAGTAACTTCTACACCTTGTTCGATTAAGGAAATACAAAATGTTTCATGAAAATGTCTTGGAAAATCTTTTTTCTGATTATGGATTGATAATATTTCAAAATTATCTAGGCTGTTTATTTTCTTTATACTCATCGTTTTACTTCGTCTGATTCTCCCCTAAAACTACAAAAGTTCCATCTCTTAAAGAAATGGAACTTTTGATTTTTATTTGTAGCGTATGCTTTAGCGTGCGAAAATGTATCCTGACCTTTAGGTTAGGAAAAAGTAAACATTTATGATTTTTTGTCGAAAGCTAAAGCATTCGGTACAGGATTCACACGCTAAAGCGTATGCTACATTAGTTTAACTGATGCACTTTCATAGCCAAATTAACTTTCGTTTCTTCGGTTTCTAATTCTACGGAATTAGTTACAGAATCCAAAACTTCCATTTCTAAAGCCTGTGTTTCATCACAAATGTATTTTTTGAAGTTCGATAAAGCACCGTTTAAAAGGTCGCTTCCTTTCTGAACTTGCAATAAAATCTTGTCTTGAACTTCCAAACCTTCGTCTTTGCGTAAGTTTTGAATGCGATTTACCAAATCTCTAGCAACTCCTTCTTGACGCAATTCGTCAGTTAGGTTTACGTCTAAAGCTACCGTAATTCCATTTTCACTTAACACTACCCAACCTGCAATATCTTCCGTTCCGATTTCTACATCGTCTTTGCTAAGTGGAATAACTTCGCCATTTAGGTTCAATGTAAATACGCCTGTTTGTTCTAAAGCAGCAATATCTAACTGCGACATATTTTTGACTTGTGCAGCAATTTGAGGCATTGCTTTTCCATACTGTCCACCTAATTTTTTGAAATTTGGTTTGATAGTTTTGGTAAGTTTAGAAGAATTAGCTGCCAAAAACTCCAATTCTTTTACATTTACTTCCGATAAAATCAATTCTTGTACAGATTTGATATGTTTTTGAGTAGTTTCCTCTACCACAGCAACCATAATTTTTTGTAACGGCTGACGAACACGAAGTTGATTTTTCTTTCTTAATGCGTGTGTCATTGATGAAATTTGTTGAGCCAATTCCATTTGCGTTTCCAAATCTTTATTTATCAGATTAGAATCAGAAACAGGAAAATCTGCCAAATGAACCGAAACTTTTTTATCTAAACTATCTACTTTTTTCAAGTTGCGATATACAAAATCAGAATAAAAAGGAGCAATCGGAGAAGCAAGAATAGTGAGCGTTTCCAAACACGTATAAAGCGTTTGATAGGCTGCAATTTTATCATCAACTAATTCGGCTTTCCAAAAACGTTTTCTATTCAGACGAACATACCAGTTTGAAAGGTCATCTGTAACAAATTTTGACATGGCACGAGCTGCCTTTGTAGGTTCGTAGTCTGCAAAAGCTGCATCTACTTCGGCTATCAAAGAATGAAGTTTTGAGATAACCCAACGGTCGCTTTCTGGGCGTTTTTCGATTGGAATTAAATTATTTTGGTCAAAATCAAAATCATCTAAATTTGCATATAAAGCAAAAAACGAATACGTATTTTGAAGTGTATTAAAGAATTTACGCTGAACTTCCGTAATTCCATCTTTGCTAAATTTTAAACTATCCCAAGGATTCGAATTTTCGATTAAATACCAACGAGTTGGGTCTGCACCAAAATCAGCAATGGTTTCAAATGGGTCGACTACATTTCCTTTAGATTTAGACATTTTATTGCCTTTTTCATCTAAAACAAGTCCGTTCGAAATTACATTTTTATAAGCTACCGAATCAAAAAGCATCGTCGAAATAGCGTGTAAAGTAAAGAACCAACCACGAGTTTGGTCGACTCCCTCAGCAATAAAATCAGCAGGGAAAGATTGATTAAATGTTTCTTTTTGCTCAAAAGGATAATGCCATTGTGCATACGGCATCGCACCCGAATCAAACCAAACATCAATCAAATCAGTTTCTCTAGTCAGTTTTGTTTTGCCTTTTACGAGTGTAATATCATCTACATACGGACGATGCAAATCGGCTTTATTTGCCATAAATTTCTCTAAAAAGCTACGATTTTTTGTTACTTCTTCGTTTGTAAGCACTTTCGAATCGTTTGCTTCTTGTATTCCTGCTAAAAGGTCTTTGATAGAACCAATACAAATTTCTTCTGTTCCGTCTTCACTTCTCCAAATTGGAAGAGGAGTTCCCCAATAACGAGAGCGAGATAAATTCCAATCAACTAAATTTTCAAGCCAGTTTCCAAAACGTCCTTCGCCTGTACTTGCAGGTTTCCAGTTAATCGTTTTGTTTAGCTCAACCATTCTTGCTTTATAATCCGTCGTTTTGATAAACCAAGAATCCAATGGATAATACAAAATTGGTTTGTCTGTACGCCAACAATGAGGATAATTGTGTTCGTATTTTTCTATTTTGAAAGCACGATTTGAGTTTTTGAGTTTGACAGCAATACGCAAATCAACGTTTTCATAGCCTTCTGCACTTGTTAGGCTTTCAGGTTCGTATTCTTGTTTGACAGCCTCTCCAGCAAAATCAGTAACTTCTTTTACAAAACGTCCTCTTTTATCTACCAAAGGCATAGGATTTCCATTTTCGTCATTGACTAAAATAGCAGGAATATTAGCTAATTTAGCAACACGAGCATCGTCTGCTCCAAAAGTAGGGGCAATATGAACAATTCCTGTTCCGTCTTCCGTACTTACAAAATCTCCAAGGATTACTCTAAAAGCCGTTCCGTTTGTTTCGTCTGGTTTTACGTAAGGCAAAAGTTGTTCATACTCCAAACCTTCCAAACGTTCTCCTTTACATTGTTCGATGATGGTATAAGGATGTTTTCCTGCGTGTTTTTCTTCATCAAAAATAACATGGTCGACGTATTTTTTCTCATCAAAAACAGTTTTTAATAAAGCTTTTGCCAAATAAACTGTAATGGGTTGTTTGGTATATTGATTGTGCGTTTCTACTTTTACATATTCTATATTTTTTCCAACTGCCAAAGCTGAGTTGGAAGGAAGTGTCCAAGGCGTTGTTGTCCAAGCTAAAAGAAAATCATTTGAAGTTCCTTTTACTTTAAATTGTGCAATAACAGACAAATCTTTTACTTCACGATAACAACCTGGTTGATTGATTTCGTGAGAAGAAAGCCCTGTACCAGCAGCAGGAGAATAAGGCTGAATGCTATATCCTTTGTATAAAAGTCCTTTTTCGTGAAATTGCTTTAATAAATACCAAAGCGATTCCATATAATTTTTATCAAAAGTAATATACGGATTGCCCAAATCTACCCAGTAGCCCATTTTTGTCGTGATGTCGTCCCAAAGTTCTTTGTAACGCATGACAGCTTCTCTACATTTTTGATTATAGTCTTCAATCGAAATACTTTTACCTATATCTTCCTTTGTAATTCCTAATTCTTTTTCTACTTGCAATTCGATAGGCAAACCGTGCGTATCCCAACCACCTTTACGCTTTACTTGAAAGCCTTTTAGGGTTTGATAACGACAAAAAATATCCTTAATAGTACGAGCCATAACGTGATGAATACCCGGTTTTCCGTTGGCAGAAGGAGGTCCTTCATAAAACGTAAAAGTAGGTTTGCCCTCTCTATTTTCAACAGAAGACTCAAAAATCTTATTCTCATTCCAAAAATGGAGAATATCTTTAGCTACACCTGCGTAACTTATATTTTTTGGTTCGGTATATTTCATTTTATATATATTATTCTAGACCCTAAGAGTTTCTGAAAACCCTTAGGGTCTGTATTAATGGCTATTCAATTTCAATTAATCCACAAAGGTAAGAAATTGTAAATTAAAAAGATAGCTTACCAAAAGAGAGCATACTATTATTTTACTGACTTATTTTTCTTTTTCATAAAAGTATTGGTTCTATGTGATTGTAGTTGCATTTTTTGTTTGCTAATTCAAGCGTCCTTGCTTGAACCTTACCTAATCTAAAAAAGTATTTT
>DAIUBX010000002.1:6659-20802 GCA_036846465.1 Bernardetia sp. | reverse complement strand
GCACAATTTTCTTAGCTTGACGGCTATGGTGTCCCCACGAGCGACCTACCACAAACAATTCCTTAAACTGACAGCATTGACCGTATCGCCTATTAAAAAACACGGACGCTCGTCAAAACAGACTACTGGACGAAGTGGATTATAAGGCAAAAGATATAATCTAAGAATGATTTCCATCCGACATAAAAACTCTGCTGTCAAACTTCTTATACACCATTGTCTTTTTCTATGAGGTTGTAATTCGTTTTTTTGAGTAGTAATCCAACCGTAGAATAGGAAATATCTTCAACTAATTTCAGCTCCACCACACGGTCTGCTAATAAACGTAAAGACCATTGAGAATAGCCCTCAGGAGCATCACTACAGGCTAAAGCTGTTATTTTTGCTCTTGCTTCACCATCAAATTTAATAGGACGACCACTTCTTGGGCGTTCATCTAAAAAAGAAAGTCCATCTGATTGATAAGAACCTCCCCAAGCTGATACAGTTACATAATTTACGCCTAATAGACTACTAACTTCTTTATAACTTTTACCTTCATTCAGATAAAGTAACCCTTTAATTCTTGTTTGTTTACGAACTTTCATTGAACCTTTTGTCAAACAATTTTCCAAGGTTAATCGATCTGTATTGCTCAAAGTGATATGCTGTTTTTTCATATATTTGTAGAGGGTCAAGTGTATTACAAAGATACAAAATACCAAACAACTTATTAAACACTGTACTGTCTTGAAAAAACTTGCAATTTGGAACACTATATTTGCCATAAAATTATAAAAAAAACCATTTAAACAACTTTAAATGGCTTTTTTTATATAATTTATAAGGAGGGGTAATTAAATAAAAAGCTACCTCTGATGAGTTTTTACTTTACCAAAAACTTCCCACTCACAAAATCAGATTGATTTTCTGTTTCTATTTTATAGACATAAACGGTTTTTGAGATATTATAAAGAGGTAATAAAAATTCATTCTGTCCTTTTTTCAAAAACACCTCAAAAAGACCAACTGTATTTCCAGTCATATCATAAATCATTACTTTTGCTTTTGTAGATTCATTTAGATTAGAATACAAAATAGTTTTGTTTTGATAATTGGTAATGCCTAGCTTTTTGTCATTTTTGGTTTCTATCATTTTTGTAGTAGAATATGAAAAATCACCATTTGTATCTATTTGTTTGATTCGATAATAGGTTTTGCAATACAGAAGTTCAAAGTCCCAAAATTGATATTTTTTGATAGAACGAGAATCTGAATTTCCTTTTTTGACTCCAATTTCTTTAAAATCAATTCCATTTTCAGAACGCTCAACGACAAAAGATTGGTTTTGATATTCTGTTGCAGTTGTCCATTCTAAAAGGACATTTTCTTGCTCTTGATTGTACTTTACATCAAAAGAAAGCCACGTAACAGGCAAAAGATTTGTATCATCAATCGTTCCTAGTGTAAACGGACTAAATTGTGTAATAATATCTGCTGATTTTACAGTTCCTGTTGTGATATTTCCTGTTGTGAGTGAATTTCCTCTACTTTCCCATTGATTAGCTGTTGTCCAATGTGCCACTACCAAACTAGCTAGATTTCCTACTATACTTTCAATTCCCCAAGAAAGAGTAAGCTGTGCATTTGCAGTTCCAGATTCTCTATTCAAAATCCAATGTTCTACTTGACTAACATGGTCTAAAGGAGTCAAGACAGGTTGAGTATTGGTATAAGGAGAATAAAAATATTCTGCAAAAAATTGGGTAGAAGTTCCTCCACTTTGCGTATGAAGTGTAAGAGGGCGATAAATTCCACTTTTACCAATCGGAAAAATAAAATCTTCTACTGTATTTGAGATTTTACGAGAAGCACCTCTGATATGCTTATTGACAGTTGCACCTGTATGAAAAGCTGTTATATCAAAAGTCAAAGGATTTGCAGTAGATGAAAATACATTTCCTAATTGAAAAATAAACTCTCTTTTTATGACAGTTTCGTTATTGATTGTCAAATCTTGTCCACAGTTTAGAGTTACATCATAAAAACTTTCTTGCCCTCCTGTTGTGGTTATGGATTGATTATTTCCTCCTTTAAATACGACTATTGATTCTCCTTCTTCGAAAGCAGCCGTTCCTACAGTATTTATCCAATTTCCTTGTAGATTGATTGTTCCGTCATTATTCAAACCGACATCATTATCCATATCCAAAATCCCTGTATTTTGAATGGTTAGGTTTTTATAGACATCTAAACGAGCCAAACGACTTTCATAAACTTGTAGTGTTCTATTTCCTAAAATAAGATTTCTTGTTTCTGCAATATCTAAATATTCATCAGAAGAAGAAGCTGTTTCGTCAATACGAGAATTTGCAGTTGCATTTCCATTAAAAGCAACATCAGTATATTTATCAGGAACATACAACGAACTCCAATTTTGGCAATCAAACCAGTTTATGTCTTTATCGCCTATCCATTCCGATTTTATGGTCTGACTTGTAACATTGAAAGTGGTCGTATGAACATCAACAGGAAGAGAAGCTGAGTTTGTCCAATTCGCCATATTTGTAATATGTCCTAAAATCGTTCTTTGAGAAGCATTTCTGAAAGCAGCATTTGAAAAATCAAAATACGAACCCACTTGTCCTGTTGGATGTGAAGTATTTATACAGAGAATATGAGGATGTAATCTTGAAGTACGAGAGGTAGAAACAGAAACTGAAAAATCAATCCAATCTGCATCATTTGTCATTCCAAAAAGCACATAGCCATCAAAATTAGTACTTGTAGCATCAAAATTACCTTGCATTAAGAAAAACTGATCTGCATTACTTGTACTTATATTTACTCGTCCACCTATTCCACTAAAAGGCAGAGTAATATTACTGACACCAAAATTTCCAGTAGCCGTTCCATTTAATCTAATATTTGTTGGGACATTATTAGCAGTACTAGGCAACTCAAAAGAAATAATACTTCCTGCTGCCAAAGGAGTCGGATTAGTATAAACAAATTCTATTGTAGCTGCTCCTTGCCATTGATTTGTACGTACATTGGCTGCATTATTATTTTCATACGTAGCATTTACCAACAAAAATCGTGTTCCTTGTGTAAGTGGAACTAAATTAGTAATGACAAAATCATCATCACCACCTACTCCACCAACTTGAGCATCCCAACCCACAATCGCCATATCCCCCGGAAAAAGACGAGTACCGACAAAGGTAGTTACATTGATTTGTACTTCATTCGAAATTACAGTTTTTCCACAAGCGAAAACCGTTTCGACAACCATAAAATACGTTCCTGCTATTTCAAAATACGGTGTTTCAGTTGTAGAATTACCCAAAAAAGTAGTATAGCTCAGACTAGGAGAAGTACGGTATTTCCATCTTCTTGAAGTAATGGCGTGAGATTCAGTCGCTGTAAGTGTCGTTCCATTCTGAAATTGTGATAAATTTTGAGTAGCCGTTGGTGCAATCGAAACAGTCAATAAATCAATGGTAATATTTGTTCCATTATCAGCACCTTGCACACTCGGAACAGAACTCACAACACGAATACGATAATTCGAACCCTGTGGCGTATTTGCTGGAATAGTCGCAGAAATAGTTTGAGAACCCGAATTATTAGAAGCTACTGAACCAATAGAAGTTGGAGCTGCAAAACTACCTGCTGCATTCGAAAGCTGTGCTGTAAAAATTCCTGTATAAAGTCCTGTCGGAGAATAAGTAAAAGGAACGCTGATAGGTTCTGATTGTGTGGGAGTTATGCAAAGTGAAGTTGTTACGCTTCCAGTATTTAATCCGATTATAGTATGCAAATTTCCTGCTGCATCTGTTCCTGCTTTGTTGCTAGGTGCTGCAAAAGTAAAATCGGCTAGTGTGGTGTTTGCTATTCCAACTGTATTATTTGGTGTTGCAGATGGAGTAATATCGGCTGTAACGAAAAAATAACCTGTTGTATTGATAGCAATGAGCTGCGATAAAGTAGGAAAAGTAATCGTTTCGCCATTTCCAGTAGCCGAACTAACACTTGAAATTTGTGTATCGAAAACATCAAAAGTGTTGTTGGTAGAATACCAAAGTTTGAAACCATTTGCTTTTATATCTGTATTAGAATACGTGCCATTAGTACGCAAAACAACTTGGTTAAGAATAGCAGAGGCAGAAGTTATACCTGCTTGAGTTCTGAATATGACATTGTTATTGCTTCCTTGTGCTACATTCAAATTTCCTGTATCATCAAAAGTTAGGGCAATATCGGCTGGGGCTGTATTCCAAGTAACACTGACATTATCTAATGCTATTCCATCTCTACCTCCACTACCACCAGCAATATCATTATAATTCCATCTCAAATAAACTGTTCCTGCTTGATTATCAAGAGCTGAAATATCTAAATTTATTTTTGAAGTAACAGTTCCTTCGGTTAATGTTCCCGAACTATATGTTCCACCAGTAACTGATGAAAATCCTGTCGTAGCAGATGTGGTACTATATTCTAAATTAAAAGTATTTTCTCTTGTACTAGTCTCTCTTATTTTTATTACATCATAAGAAATTTTAAGACCAGAACGACCAGATGTGTTTGTAATAGCTATTACAATAGAACTAGGTAAAAAACCACTACCAGAACCCAATAATCCAATACGAGAACCATAATTATAATTTGCACCAGCATTACTAGCAGATGTTCCTGTGGTCATTGTTGCATCTAATGTCGTATTATTATAACTTGTCCACCCAGCAGGATAAGTTGTTCCACTTGCAGCAGGTGTGGTATTAAAATCTTGTGTATAAGGAGGAGTAGCAGGAAGTGATACAGGTGTCTGCCCAAAAGCAAAAGCACCATAAAATAAGAGTAAAAAGGTAAGTAGAGAATGTTTCATAACAAATAAATTTAGTAGATTTAACAAAGCAGTGTAATGTAAGCTAAAAAAGGCTAAAAAAGTTAATACAATTAACTAATTAAACTATAAAGTTAACAAATTAAAAAGTCGTTTTAACTAGATTATTATTTAATTTTTAGTTAAATTTTTGGATTATTATTTCCCTTTTATTTGGATAAATAGTTCTTAATTAATTAGATTTATCACTTTAAATAAATATACTAAAAAGTAGAACCCGAAATCGCTCTATATTTTGAAAAAAAATCTTTTAGACACCGTTTGGATAGTAGGTAATCGCTCTGATGCCATTGAAATTGCAAAAAATAATAATTTGCGAGTAGTGCTTTTGTATAATAAAAAACTCAAAAACCATAAAGCCGATGTATTGGAACAAATTTCTTTTACTTGGTCTAAACAAGAGTGGGAAAGTTTTGTTGAAGATTTATTACAAAAAGAACCCAAACCCATAGCTGTTCTTGCGCCAACTGAAAAATCGGTTCTTCCTGCTGCATGGATAAATGGTGTTTTAAAAACAAAATATTCCATTTCTATTCCGACGGCTATCGCTTGTACGCATAAGCCAACGATGAAAAAAATTGCTAAAAAAGCAATGATTGAGTGTGCTAATTTCTTAGAAAATGAAGCAGGAGATACTAAAATTTCAAGAAAAGAACTTATCGAAACATTAGGTTTGCCAATGGCTCTCAAAACGTGTACAGGTTCGGGAAGTAGAGGAGCTTATATTGCCAAAACAGAAGAAGAAGTACCCAAATTTTTGAAAAAAGGGTATATGGCTGAAAGTTTCGTCGAAGGAACGGAGTGTAGTATCGAAGCTATTCTACAAAATGGAAAAGTTCTTTTTCAGAATATTACAGAATATACAGAGCCTAAGTTTGCCAACCTTGTTCCTGCTACGTTTTCATCAGAAATTCAAAATAAAATCTTTGAATTTAATAAAAAGATAATTACGGCTTTGGGAGCAAAAAATGGAATTACACACACCGAAGTTTTTATCCAAAATTTAGATAATGAAAAAGAAATCAATCTAGTTTTTGGAGAAATGGCTCTTCGACCACCAGGGGGGTATATTATGGAACTTTTGAAACTTTCCTATCAAAAAGATTTTTGGCAAATTTGGCTAGATACTTTTTTAGGAAATAAAATAAATATGGAAAATACACAAACTCATTTTTATAGTGGACTACGACTTTTTCACCCACCAGCAGGAACTTTGAAGTTAATTAAAGGAAAAGAATTTGTAAAATCTATTGAAGAATTAGAAGAGTTTATACTTTCTGTCAAAGAAGGCGCAACCATAAATCAGCGAGAAGGAACAGGACAAAGCGTAGGACACATCGTCATAAAAGGAGAAGACAAACAAAAAATTAAATCTTTATTAGAAGAAGTGAAACAAAAACTTATTTTTGAGATGAAATAATACTGATAGTCTTAAATTTTGATACCCACAACGACTACATCATCCGTTTGCGAAGTTCGGTCTTTCCAAGTTTCAAATGCTGCTTGAATTTCTGTATGCATCTGACTCATAGATTCAGAAGGGTTTTCATTTAGAAGCTGACGAAAACGCTTACTACCCAGTTTTTTATCCTTTTTACCTCCAAATTGGTCAGGATAGCCATCAGAAAATAGGTAAAACTGAGTTCCTTTTTGGTACTCTAAAGTATTAAGGGCAAATATTTTTTCTTTTTTTCTTCTCTCCCCTCCTAGAGCAGCACGGCTTCCTTTTATAATTTGGATAGTTTCATCGCTAGGAGTTCTATAATACAAAGGACGATTTGCACCAGCGTAGTGTATTTTTTGCTCATTTTCAATAACCAAGATAGAAGCGTCCATTCCTTCTCTGACTTTCACCGTTTGGTCTAATGAAGACGACGATATAAATGCTTCTGTAATACCTTCATTAAGTGCTTCTAAGATTTGATGTGGCTTTACAATTTTTTCATTTTCTATAATTCGTTCTAACAAAAAATAGCCTACAATCGTCATGATTGCCCCCGGTACGCCATGTCCTGTACAATCTGCTGCAATTATGATTTTATAATTATTATCTTCTAAAGTAATATTCCTAAACCAATAAAAATCACCACTGATAATATCTTTTGCTTTATAAAAAACGAATATTTCCTCAAAGGCTGCTCTCAAATTTGATAAATCTGGAAGAAGTGCAAGTTGTAATCTTTCGGCAGTACGAACACTTGCTTGTATATCTGAAAAGAGTTTTTCTACCTGTACACGTTGTTCTTTTATTTTATCACTTTGTGCTTGTAACTCGTGTGAATACTGTGTAACAATTTGATTTTGTTGTAAAAGTTCTTCATTATAACTTTCTATATCCTGACGAACTTCGGTTACCTCATCAATATTACGACCAGCAAAACCAAATGCAATTCCCAAAAAAATAGGTGCAGTATCAATAATAAAATGAAGAGGATTGAGTTGGTGAGTCTGTATCAAACCTTCTCAAAAGAGAGTTCTTTGAGAAATAAACCATCAAATAGCAAAGAGAAAATAGGAAAACAAAAACCAAATGCTATACCAAATAGGGAATATTTGAATGTATAAGATTTACGAGAAGATAAGGACATTTAAAAGTAAAAAATAGAGATAAATTGAAGCAGAATAATTATCTCATATTTTTCTAAAAAAATAGAGACGTATTAAAGTAGGTCTAACAATATACGAGAATTTATTTATAAATGTTGAATAAAAAAACTAAAGCTCTATTTTTGATTCTATTTTTTCTTGATAGTGAATACTTCCTAGTCTAATTTCCCAAATCTATATTTACATCTTCAAACTCCCAATTAGCTTTTAACTCTAATTCTCGCCCTAAATGTACGACAGGTTCAGGCAAAATACGTTTTTCAAAATCTCCATTATCCCATTTTCCATTCCCATCTTGATCGATGAGTACTCTCATGGTTTTCTTTCCTGTAGATAGATTTTCGAATCTATACTTTCTTTGGTTTTGGATAGTTTTTTCTATTTTTCCTTTATCATCAATAACTTCAATGATAAAATTATCATACTTCCCAAAAATGTTTCCACTAATTATACCATAACTAGATTCATCTCCTTGAGAATACGATAAACTTTTAACTTCTTTTAGTGTATCATTTTCTACTGAAACAAATGTATTAGTTCGTATTTGTAACTGAAATGCTTTTTCTTTATCTGTAGAAAGCTCTACTTTTTTGATAAAAGAAAGTTCAGTTCTATTTTTATTGAATTCCCAATCTGATGCTGTTGTGAGGCTTCCTGTGCTGTCTCCTTTAAATCCCATAACAATACTATCATATTGCATACTAATTACAGGTTTATTGAAAAATAATTTCAATTCTAATTCTTTTGTAGGAAGAATGGCTGTATTTGAAGTAGGTTCTTCTCTGACACTAAAAGGCGATTCACGAGGTTTTCTGACTTTTCCAAACTGAATAGTAAGTGTTGTATCAATCGTATTTCCAATCGAATCAGTAAAAGACATCATAGCCGAAACAGAATCTTCTGTATTCATATTTCGATTATAAAAATTGATATATTCTCCCTGCATAACAGGATAAAAAAGTGTATCATAATCAACTCCCTTTCCCTCATCTTGATACTTTATAGTGTAATCTGCTATATTTTTATTGAATTTTATTTCAAAATATTGACCTCTCTGTCTTGCTCCAGACATACGAAAAGGTAAAATATCATAACGTATTACCTTAAAATCTACTCCTGAATAGCTTGTACCGATTTGTAAAGGTTCTTGATAAAAACCAATTAACTCTGTATTTTTATTGTAGATGTAATCTCTTTTATCCTTTGGTTCGGCAAGCGCATAGACTTTATACTTTCCTGATTTTATATTTTCAATAGCATACCTTCCTACTGAATCTGTCAAAGAAAAATACAAAGGACGACGATTGGTAATATCAAAAGAATCTGCCTCAACATCATTATAAGCATATAACCCTACCATTGCATTCTCTAGGTTATTTCCTTTCATAAGACTTGAAATTGTGCCTGTAATAAGCAATGAATCTATTTTATTACCTGTACTAAAAGCCAATTTGATATTTTTAGGGGCATTTTTTTCATTAAAATCAACTACTCCTTTGCCAAAAGAAAAGGTATAAGTTGTATTTGGAGCAAAGGGTTTATCAAATTTTAGGGTTAATACATTTCTTTTTACTGTTGATTTATAAGTACCATCAATAAAAGGCGAAATTTGCAATTCTTCCTGTAATTTTTGTGTCGTAATATCTTCATCAAATTCCAAAATAATCATATCGCCATTAAAGTTTGTCGATTGGTCATTTGGGTATGTAGAAAGAAGTTTGGGTGGTGTAATGTCCTTCAAACCTCCTGTGGGCATACTCTGACTTGCACAAGAAGTCAAGAAAAAAATAACAAAAACTAAAAAAAAAAGACAAACGAAAAGAGAAATAAAATGATTGAATTTCATATACAATAATTGCTATTTGACAATGGATAATAGAAACCAAATAAAAATTTAGTTCAAAAGTTATTAGACTTCATCATACAAAATTAATCAATTTATAGAGTAAGACTATCACTCATCAAAATTAAAGAGCATTAAAAATGAGTAAAAAACCTCAAACAAGAAAAATAGCGAACTAATTCTGAGCTTTATTTACTGATAATTAAGCCGTTACATTTTTTTTGAAAAATAATTGAAAAATAAATCGTTTTTTTTAATAAATACTTGACTGATATTAGTTTGGTTCGTAAATTTGCATTCTCAATTCGGGTAAAGAAGTCGTTTAAAGTAATGACTAAAAAAGTAAAATTTACCCATAAAAATAAAAAAGCTAAAAAATGGGCCTATAGCTCAGCTGGTTCAGAGCATCTGCCTTACACGCAGAGGGTCATAGGTTCGAATCCTATTGGGCCCACATTTTTTAGAAACACTTTTATTTTAGATTGAGAAATTAAAATGGGCCTATAGCTCAGCTGGTTCAGAGCATCTGCCTTACACGCAGAGGGTCATAGGTTCGAATCCTATTGGGCCCACATTTTAAGAGAAATAAAAAGGTTTTAAAAGACAGTCAAGTAAATAATCTTGAATAGTTTTTTGAAACCTTTTTTTTATGTCTAATTTTGTTTACAAATTTTATTTTTCAAAAATTAATTTTATAAAAAAATGTCTGTAAAAATTCCAAAGTTAAACCATTACGAAGCCATCATTTTTGATTTAGGAGGTGTAATTATTAATCTGAATTATCAAAAAACAGAAGAAGAGTTTAAAAAATTATTTGGAACTGATTTTTCTCAAACGTATTCCAAGCAAAATCAAACAGATATTTTTAATAAATTAGAAACAGGTCATATTTCTGAAAAACAGTTTGTAGAGGCAATGCAAAAATCATCTTCTAAGAATGTTTCTCATCAAGAAATTATTAGAGCTTGGAATGCCATGCTTTTAGATATTCCCAAAGAAAGAATTGAGCTTTTAGAAAAAATTGGTAAAGAAAAACGTATTTTTTTATTGAGTAATACCAATGAAATTCATAAAAAGGCTTTTGATAAAATAGTCTTAGATAATCATAAAATGAATGGTTTAGAACCTCTTTTTGAAAAGGCGTATTTTTCTCATTTGGTAGGAATGCGAAAACCAAACAGAGAAATTTTTGATTTTGTGATTCAAGAAAATAACTTAAATCCTCAAAAAACACTTTTTATAGATGACAGTCCACAACACATAGAAGGCGCAGTCTTGACAGGTCTGAATGCCTATTATTTGGAAGTAAGTACGCATTCGGTTTTGGATTTAGTGTAAAAAATGACAGAATCATTTATAACAAAATTTATAACAAAAAAAATCTCCTTTATCAAATCAAAGTTGATAAAGGAGATTTTTGTTTTGAATAAAAGAATAGGGATTACTCTTTTTCTAGTTTGACAAATTTTGTACGAGTCGGTGTAATTACTTTTACTAAGTACACTCCTTTTGCTAATCCTTCTAAAGACATATTTATTTTTGAAGTATTGCTAACTGTTTTATTTCTCAAAAGCATTCCAATACTATTATAAATCTCAACTTGATAAGTTGTATTTGCTATATAAGTTTCTCCCAAATCAATCGTAAAATTATCTTCTGTCGGATTTGGATATACTTTTATTCCACCAGCCATACTTGCATCAATTTTAGCATCTACAACAGGACTCGTTTTTTTCTCTCCATTATTATCTACTTGGTTCAAGTAATAATAATAAGTTTGATTTGTATTTACTTCAAAATCTTCAAAACTGTAGTTTCCTGTATTGTTTTGAGCCACCCAACCTACTTGTGTAGCAGTTGTTCCGTCAGTAGAACGCATTACTTCAAAACCTGCATTATCTATTTCATTTGTAGTTTTCCATTCTACCAAAATAGTATTTGTGAGTGGTTTGGCAGTAAGTGAAATCAAATCTACTGGCAGAATAACAGGGTCTAGGGTCACTGGAACACCAAAATCTGAAAACCCAGTCATATATTCCATTGAAGTTGCAAGCAATGAATTATTAAAACAAAGTGTTGGAAAAGTTGGAATAGCCCAAGGATTTGCATCTGTAGCTCGTCTCATAATGGCTGCTTGTGGACTTCCACAACTACCTGCATTTGTATAAGCATTATTATAGAGAGTCATTCTATAAAAGGTATTTCCTCCAGGCACTTGTGTTGTATTATCAAATGCTGAGATTGTCCAAAAACCGTGATCCAATACTGGACAAGTTCCAAAATCAGCTTGACAAGCATAAGCAAGTGGAGAAGATGGCACACTAGAATACTGATTAAAAAATGCTAACAGATTATTTGCTGTTGTCATTGGTGTTTGGAAAGCTACATTTGCTCTTTGATATTGCAAAGGAGAAATAGTACAGTTTCCAATTTTGTGGTCAGCTAAACCAGATCCATCTTGCATGTCATAGTTAGCAATAAGTTCTGGTGGTATTGTACATTCATAACGAAAACAATAATTAGCAAAAATTTCGCCTTGCGCTCTTGCAACATCCCACACTCTTACATTATCATAACTACCAGCCAAATACCAATTTCGGTTGTCTGGAGCTGCATTATTTCTGTATCTGCCAATATAAAAGTTTCCAGTTGTATTCAAATCCGAAACATTGAGAGATTCTACTTCATTACCATTCAAATATACTTTTACTTCTGAACCATTATAAGTCATGGCAAAATGCTGCCATGTTCCAATAGTTCCACTTAAATTAAAGTCTTTTATGACACCACCACCCAAATCAATTCTATATCTAGTTCCTGTACCTATTTTACGTAATGCAAATAATTGTTTGGCAATATCTGTACCCAAAAAGAAGATAGCACCATTACTAGGATTTGTATTAATTTTTACCCAAGCCTCAATAGTTCGTGGTGCATTTCCTAAAACAGCTACTGATGCAGGTAAAACTATATGCCTATAAGCTGGGACATTAACTACATTACTCTGATTGTCAGTAAGATTAATAACACGATTTGCAGCAAATGGATTTAAAGTACAAAAAGAAGCATCTACAACCCAATTGGCATTTGTTGTATTTACTATTACAGCTCGCTTAGTAAGTTCAGGAGTTGCAGCTCCAATATTCTCAACAGCCAATCCAACAGGCAAATCATACGAGCCTAATGAATTGATAGAACGCCTAAGCCTTCCCCCAACAAATCTATCATTTGTAGTATTAGGAAGAGGATAGCCTGATATAGCAGAAGGAGATGGATTAAGAACGACTACCTCTTTTAATGCTTCAGTTTGTAAAATTCCATTCACAAAAGTAAGTGTTCCTGTTGGGCTTATCGTCATGTTTTGAGTACCTGCATCAGATACCTTAACACGTCGTACATCAGGAAAAGGAGTTAAGTTATTAATCCATAGATTAGCAAATTCTCCTGTTCCTGAAGGATTTTTTGTATAGGTTTGGGGACGAGTTCCCCTAAATTCTAATATAGAACCTGTAGGCATAATTAAATCTCCTGAATGAACCATATCTCCACAGACATTCAGACGACCTAATGGGCTAATTGTGATACTTGCACCATTTTCAATAATAATATTTCGACACCCCTGTATTTGATTATCATAAATTCTAGGAAAGTTTATGGGGGGAATACCATTTACGAAAGCAGGAATTACAATATCGTTTTCACATCTAGGAATATCATCTAATCCACAGGGAGCACTCCAGTTAGCAAACTTCCCATAGTCATCATCAGTATCACCTATCCACACATATTCTACCGTACCTACACAAATGGTATCATAAACAATACAACGTCCTAAATCAACAGCAACAATATAATCACTAGTTCGTCTTACATTTACTGTAATTTGAGCAGTCGTTTCTCCTGTACTCCATAAATATCCTACTGCCCCAAAAGTTGTTGCATCAAGAATTACATTTGTTCCATAAAAAATCGCAATATCAGGTCCTAAATTGAGTGAATTAAAAGAAGAAAAATAGCCATAACGACAACCAGAACCTGCTCCACCATTGGTAATACCTGCATGAAAAAGGGTACTTGAATTGGCAATAGAATGTCCTCCTATGGGTAATTGTGCTGCCGTATAATTAATACGAGCCGAATACCAATCTGGAGTTCCATTTGCAGGATCTACATCTGGAGAGCCTAACACAGGAGTAAAATTAGCTGCCGGGATAGGAACACCATCAAGTGTGAAATCTCCTTGCCCTCCTTCTTTAACGAGTAAAGTCAAACTAAAACTTTCGTTCGTAGAACGATTAAACTGAACCAAACGAGAACCTGTACATTCGATAGGAGGCAAAATAGCTGCTCCCGTTTCACAGCCATACCCTGACATGTGAAGTACATAAATAGGATTGTTTGATTTAATGTATGCTTTAACATCTGCTAAATCCATATCAAATACCTTTTGTTCTCCTGCAGCTAAAGTAATGGGCGCAAGAGCAGTTCCATTTCTGTTTACATTAACAACAGTACCATTTTGAGTACCAAGTACATATACTTTTTCAGGTTGTGCTGTAGCACCTACCCCTAAAGTTCCACGCATAACAACATACTCGTCTCCTACAATAGGTACAGGAACAAGCTGATCACCTGCTAAATCGTAACACCCATTAGCACCAGATTTAATAGAATCATGATACAAAGTAACAGCTATTGGTTTATTAGAAATAATACGAGACCCTGCTGGTGCATTTCCAGCAGAAGGCTGTTGAGAAGCAACAGTATAAGTCTGACCTCTGTTTAAGTTGATTGTATAAACACCT
>DAIUBX010000002.1:0-6649 GCA_036846465.1 Bernardetia sp. | reverse complement strand
AACACCTGCTGGTGCTGTTGTTCCAGATGCTCCTGTTCCAAAAGAACGAGTAGGTCTAGTAGTTTGGACACTTACTGTAGTTCCATCTTCAGTAGCTACAATCACAAAACCTGTATGTCCATTAGGGTTTTGACCATTTTGATGATCCCAAGCTGTTTGTAAGGGTACATAAAAATCTGTACCCAAACCATTTTTTCCTTTCAAAGCAAAAATATCGGGATTATTACCTCTGTTTACTTCATAATAGGCTGTAATTCGTGTTGTTGATTCTACTAAAATACCAGAACGAAAAATTGTAGAGTAATTACGGTTAGCATCATTATCTGCTGCAGCCGTATTAGTCATATTTGGCGTTTCTATCAAATTGATAAAAGGTGTAAGATTCGTACTTATAGAACCAAAAGCTGCAATATTGAGTACAATAGGTACAAATGTAGGTGTAGCAGGCATACTAATTACTACAGTAGCTGCTTGGTCAAAAGCTGCAAAACGCATGAAAATATCTCTATCTCCATGACCAGCCGTTACCTCTGGCGCAGCAAACCAAAAACGAGTATCTATCTGTCCAAAACTCTCTATGGGCTTTAGAAAAGTGGCAAATAAAACAAAAAACAAGAATATGTATATATTTTTCATGGTTTGAGCAATTAAAATTCAAAAGAAAATTTTTATGTATCAGTTCACTTAAAAGTAAAAATAAGCAATTCCAAAAGAATGTCAAATTTAATGCTATTTTTTTTTCATTCTTACCTTACACCTATAAAATTCGATAAACCATTCATTATAATAGACTTATAAAAGAGTTTGCTGTAATTTCAAATTCTCTTTCGTAAATTTGAGAGGTAATAAGTCAGCTATCGAACTAATAATATAAATCGATTTGTTCTCTCCTTCCATAATCATACGTATAGATTTTTCTTGTTTGTTTTCATATTCTGACAAAACTTGACGACATGAACCACAAGGCGAAATGGCAATAAAATCAGTTGCTTGTTGGGGTTTGGCTGCAATGGCAATTGTTTCTATTATTTCATTTGGAAACTGTGTAGAAGCCGAAAAAATAGCTGTTCTCTCAGCACACAGTCCAGAAGGATAAGCTGCATTTTCTTGATTACTTCCCAAAACTACCTCACCATTCTGTAATTGAATCGCAGCTCCCACCGAAAAATTAGAATAAGGTGCATAGGCTCTCTCTGTGGCTTTTCTAGCTTCACGTAATAAAAACAAATCTTCTTTTGAAAGTTCGTTTTCAGTTTCGAAAACTGTAATCTGAATCTGTATTTGATGTATTTTTGACATAAAAATGTGTGTTTAATAATTTAAATATGATTTAATGGGAAAGTAGAAAGAAATTAGGTTAGTTTTTGTTCTAAAAACTTGCTTAAAATAAATTTAGAAATTAGATTTCAGAAGGTAGAATCAAAAAGCAGGGTAACTACTATAAATTTGAAAACATGTTTTTCATTCTCTGTGTTTCTCTGTGAACTCTGTGTTTAAAAATGTATTTTTGCGTAATTTTCTGCGAACTCTGTATTTAAAAATCATTCTTTTTTGAAGCAAATAGCCATTTTTTCACCCAATTATTCCCCTGAACTCGGAGCATGTGCTTCCCGTATTCAGTATTTGGCAGAACGTTTAGAAAAAGAAGGCAACCAAGTTACCGTTTATACTACATTTCCCAATTATCCAACAGGAAGTATTTTTTCAGATTATAGAAATCTTCTTTCAAAAAAAATCATTTATAAAGAGAATATAAACGGAATAAAAGTGATTCGTTTTTCTTTTTATCCTTCTAACTCTTCTTCTTCTTTTGTTCGTCTTTTTAGTATGATGACTTTGGCTTTGAGTTGGTTTTTTGCTTTTCCAACTCTCAAAAAACAACAACCTGATACTATTTTGGTACAAAGTCCTCCTCTTTTGCCTGTCTTTACGATTTGGATTTTATCGAAACTGATAAAGCTAAATGCAAAAAAAGGATATTCTCCTTCCCTTATCTTAAATCTTTCCGACCTTTATCCTCGTGTACTCTTGGATTTGGATAGAATTAATTTAGACAAAATAAAAGGGCATTCAATATACAATCTACTTTTGAATTTTGAAGCATTTATTTATAAAAAAATGGATTTTATTATTGGTCAATCTGATGAAATAGTAAATTATGTTCAAAAAATTGTTCCTTCTATACCTACTTTTTTGTACAGAAATGGCGTAGATTCTCAATCATTTAAAGTAAAAGAAAATTATAAAATAAAAGGAAGAGAACCTATAAAGCTAGTCTATGCAGGTCTTTTAGGTGTTGCTCAAGGAGTTTTGGAAGTGATAGAAAATATAGATTTTGAAAAAGTAAATGCTGAATTGCATTTGTATGGAAATGGAAACGAACGAGATTTGATAGAAAAATTTATCCAAACTAAATTTCTAAATACAGATAAAAAACAAACTATATTTCTATACGATGCCATTCCTTCAAAAGAAATTGCTCAAAAACTAGCCGATTATGATGTAGCTATTATCATTCAGAAAAAACAAATTTTGGGAACTGTACCTTCAAAAATATATGAAGCAATGGCAGCAGGATTACCTATTTTGCTGCTTGGAAGTGGAGAAAGTGCTTATTTAATCAAAAAATATAATTTAGGAATAGCTCTTTCAATAAAAACATCTACCTTTTCTTTATCTGATTTTGAACATTTGTTTACAGATACTCGTAACTTAGAAGATGAAATACAATCGCTTGTCAAACACAGTATGATTGAGTTTAAGATCGAAAATTTGAAAAAACTATCTTCTGAAGAAAGACAAACCTTTGGAGAAAATGGAAGAAGAGCTGCTCAATATACTTTTGATAAAGAAATTCAATTCAGGAATATAAAAGAGTTATTTAACTAAAAATTATTCCCCAAACTACATATCTGTAAAAAACAAGTTTATTAAAAAAATAAAGATGTTTTTTTACTATGAAAATTGCTTTTTGCTAGTTAATTTTGCAAGTCTGAAAACTAGCTAAATATAAATACTGAAATTTTGACATTAATAAAATCAATATCTGGAATACGTGGAACAATCGGTGGAAAAGTAGGCGAAGGTCTGTCTCCGATTGATGTGGTAAAATTTGCTGCTGCTTATGGAAAATGGGTCAGCGTTAGTGCTACTCCAATTACAGAAGAAGGCACAGAATCAACTACACCATCAAACCTCAAAATAATCATTGGACGTGATGCTAGAGTTTCTGGTCAGCTCGTCTCACAGCTTGTTAGTTCTACTTTACAAGCGTTAGGTTTTGATGTAATCGATTTAGGTCTTTCTACGACACCAACTGTTGAAATAGCTGTTCCGATGGAAAATGCAAGTGGTGGAATTATTCTTACTGCAAGTCATAATCCAGGGAATTGGAATGCACTCAAACTTTTGAATCAAAAAGGCGAGTTTATTTCAGCCAAGGAAGGAGAAGATATTTTAAGAATTGCTGAAAATGATGATTTTGAATTTGTGAAGGTTTCTGATTTGGGAAACTACACAACTGATGATAGTTATATTCAAAAACATATTGATAAAATATTAGAACTTCCTCTAGTTGATGTAGAAGCAATTGCAGCAAAAGATTTCAAAATTGCTGTTGATGGTGTAAATTCTACTGGTGGAATTGCTATTCCGATGCTTTTGGAGGCTTTAGGAGTAAAACAAGTAGATAAATTTTTCTGCGAACCAACGGGGATTTTTCAGCACAATCCAGAACCACTTCCAGAAAACCTAACTCATATTTGTTCTACAATGAAAAGTGGAAATTATAATTTAGGAATTGTAGTCGATCCAGATGTGGATAGATTAGCACTTATTTGTGAAGATGGAACTCCTTTTGGCGAAGAATATACACTTGTTACAATTGCTGATTATGTTTTGCAACATCAAAAAGAAGGACAGACAAAAAATACAGTTTCGAATCTTTCTTCTACACAAGCACTCAAAGACGTAACCTTAAAAGCAGGAGGAGAATATTTTGCTGCTGCTGTTGGCGAAGTCAATGTAGTAGAAAAAATGAAAGAATGTAACGCCATTGTTGGTGGGGAAGGAAATGGAGGAATTATTTACCCAGAGTTACATTACGGACGTGATGCACTTGTAGGAATTGCTTTATTTTTGACTCAATTAGCAAAATTCAAAGGTTCTGCAAAAATGTTGAGAGCAAAATATCCAAGTTATCATATTTCTAAAAATAAAATCGAACTTACTCCTGAAATAGACGTAGATAATGTTTTGGTAGAAATTTTAGATAAGTATAAAAATTATCCTGTCAATACGATTGATGGGGTAAAAATTCAGTTTGATAGTGAATGGGTTCATCTTCGTAAATCGAACACAGAACCGATTATTCGTATTTATTCTGAATCACAATCTGAAGCTACTGCTGAACATTTGGCACAAAAAATTATGCAAGATATTAAAGAAATTATTACTCAATAATTTTCTTCAAAATAGATTTTAAAGAAAAACCGTTTTACTTTTTGATAAAGTGAAACGGTTTTTTTGCTCATAAATAGGTAATTTATTTCTATTCCTCCACCCGAATTTCCTGCACTTTTTGGAGTTGTTTTTCGATAGCACGAGAACGTACACTGGCTTGGTCTAGTGTATTACTAGCCTCTCCTAGTTTCTTTTGTATTTTTTCTAAAGCAACTCCAAAATTCTCAAATTCATTTTTTATACTTCCCAAAAGCTGCCAAACTTCGCTGCTTCGCTGTTCGATAGCCAAAGTACGGAATCCCATTTGCAAACTATTCAAAATAGCTGAAAGCGTTGTCGGACTTGTAATGGTAACTTTATAATCTCGCTGAACTTGCTCAAAAAGTCCGTCGCAACGCATCACTTCGGCATACAAACTCTCAAAAGGCAAAAACAGAATCGCAAAATCGGTGGTGTGAGGAGGAATAATATATTTTTGTTGAATGTCTTTTGCACACTGTTTTATTCGATTTATCATCAATTTTCTTTTCTCTTCTATCAGTTTTGGTTCTGCCAAATCATACGCATCCATCAAAGAATGATAATCTTCAACTGGAAATTTTGCATCAATTGGAATTAAAACCACTTGACTTTTATCTTTTGCGTGTGGAATCTTCAAAACAAATTCTACAATGGCATTACTATTTGGATTCGGTTTTACATTTTTGGCGTACTGTTCGTTACTCAAAATCTGCTCTAAAATAGCTTCTAACTGAAATTCTCCAAAAATTCCTCTTGTTTTTACATTATTCAAAATCTTTTTCAAATCGCCTACTCCGTTCGCCAGTTGCTGCATTTCGCCTAATCCTTTATGGACAAGCTCTAAACGCTCACTCACAATTTTAAAGGATTCACCTAATCGTTTTTCTAAAGTAGATTGTAGTTTTTCATCGACGACGATACGAATTTCTTCTAGTTTACTTGTATTTTGAGTTTGCAATTCATTGACTTTATATTCTAATGTTTTTCGGATATTCTCCAAATTATGAGTCGTCGTTTCATTAATTTTACTTTCAAACTGCAATATAGTTTGTAGAGATTCTTGTCGGTTGCTGTCCAATTGCGTTTTAAAATGACGAAAAGCCTCAGCAATCTGCCGAATTGTTTTTTCTAATTGGTCTTGATTTTTGTCTGAAACTTGTCCTAATGTTTCTCTAAACTGCTCAAAAGTTTGGTTGTTTTCTGTACGATTTTCTTTTGATTGTTGGGCAAGTTCTTGCCTATTGAAAACAAATTGTTGTTCTATTTTTTGTAGATCTCGTTCTATAAATTGCAGGTTTTCAATAAGTTTATTCGTGTTTGTATTTTCCTGATTATAATTTTTATTTTGAATTAATTTTAGTAATAAAAAAATTATAATTCCTATTCCTATCAAAATGAGCCAAAGCAGAGCATTTTCCATATTCTATTAAACTATTTTTTTCGAAAGCTAAAGCCTTCGGTACATTTTCGCAGCCTAAAGGCTACGCTACAATTTGCTAAAATACATATTTTATGCTCATTTTATTAGATTTATTTCAAAATCAATAAATTACTTTTACAGCTCCCAAAAAAGAATTTCCATGTAAAGTAATGGTAAAGTTAATCGATTCAGATTGAGCAGTTTGATTTCCCAAAAATTTGTTTACTTGGCTCATAAAACCATTTTTTTTATCTTTTATAGAATATTCTCCCAAAATAAGATTCGTATTTTTCTGAACTGTTCCACCAGTAGGAATATAAATTTTGATTTCATTGAGCGCACCTTTTATAAAAATATCAATATGCTTTCCTGCTAAATCTTGATTTCTTAAATCTAAAACTGTTGTACTCAAAATACTATCTACATCTATTCTAAAGCGATTTCCTTCAAAACGACAATTTCTAAAATCTATTTTTTGCGTTCCAAAAACAGCTTGAAAATGAACTGATTTTTCGGTCAAAACAGGTACTAATTCTTTTTCAGTAGTAAAAATAGCCTTTACACTCCTAGAAGGAAAAAGGTTAGACAACTCTGAACCTAAGCGAGTTGCTGGATTAGAAGAAGACGAAAAAGCAGCAGGAGGAAAATCTGATTTTTGAGTTGCTAGGTTTTTACTAGAATTAGGAAATAATGTATTCTTTATTTCTTTAGGAAAATCAAAAATAATAACTTCTAACTCCTCAATAC
>DAIUBX010000001.1:25753-28551 GCA_036846465.1 Bernardetia sp. | reverse complement strand
AAATATCTGATTATCAACAATTTAATCCTTTTACTCATTGCAAAAGGTATCCTAAATTAAACCCACGAATTTATTCGTGGGAAAAAGCGAATTGGCACTTAGTAACCGTTTTAACGGTTTTTTATAGAACAAAACGGTTAAAACCGTTACAAAACGTATTCTTTTTCTTGCCCCCACAACTAAAGTTGTGGGTTAAATGGGATACCCTTTTGCAAAACAAAATACTTGTAAAACCTTGAAAATAAACAAGTTATAAGGAAATTAATCTCTACAAGTTGATTGCTAGGAACTTTTGAATTTCTTTTTGTTCAAATCTACTAAAAATTTAGAATAAAATTGTCATTTTTGATACTTTCTAAAGTGTCAGTTCCTTACTATACAAAAACCCTTATCAAATTTTTGTTTTGATAAGGGTTTGAAAAGAATAAGACAAAATTAAAGTAGTTTTATTCTACTACTATTTTTTCAATAATTGTTTCTTGTTCTTTATTGCTTAAAGGCTCTAATTGAAGAATATACATTCCTTTTCTGAGATTTGGAAAAGGCGTTGTATAAATTTGTTTATCAAAATTGACAGACCAGTTTTTGATTGTTCTCCCTGCCATATCATACAAAACAGCCTTCCATTCCCCATTTAATCCTTCAATATTCAAATCTTGTTCTGATGAAATTGGATTTGGATAAATGTTTATATCTAAGTTATTGTTTCTTTTGAAAACAATAGTATTACTTAGTGTAGGAGTTCCATCTGTATCTACTTGTTTGAGTCTGTAATAAGCCGTTCCTGTCCAATTTTCATAATCAAATGTTTCATATTCTACGATTTGGTTAGAAAGTTTTTGTCCTTGAATCACATCAATAGTTACAAAATCTTGTCCATCAAAGCTACGCTGAATTTCGAAATAGTCATTGTCTTTTTCTGATGCCGTTGCCCATTCTAAACGTACTTTTTCTATTTCGTCTTTTCCATCAAAACGAATAAGCTCAATAGGAAGAGGGTCAAAACAACTAGAAATGACATAAGGTCCTAAAAAGTTATTAGTATACTCACATTCTGCTACTGAAGTGTTAGGCAAAGCAATTGGATTTCCTGCTGTTCCAGAACCATTATCATTCAGAACTACATATACATTTGCAGGATCGCTAATTAATGGAAAAGAATAGGTATATTCTCTTTGCTCTCCAACAGCTAGACCATCATTGATAGCAAAAGTACTTAGGTTAGTCCAAGATGTACCTTGAGGATTGCCACTATAAAATGTAATTGGATACTGTACCGTAACATCTGCATCTCCTTGATTTTCTATATCAATGGTAAAAGTTACCTCAGCAGGACAATTTCCTAAGTTTATTGCACCATCATCTACATCTACCAAAGCAACAATATCAGCCGAAGGAATAAAAGGAACAGTAGAATTACTAAGAGGGCGTTGTGCCATGTAATTATTGAGAGGTGGTGCTATGGTTAGATAGTTGGGTACAGTAATGGTGGCAGGAATAGTCAAATCTCCATTGATATTAGTAATGTTATAATTTACTTGATTCCAAACATCACGAGAAGGAAGCCAAGGAATATTAGAAGATTGATAAATAATAATCCGTCTATCACAAGATGCCACAATTTCAGTTTGTCCATCATCATTTACATCACCAATCGTAGGGATTTCCATTCCTGTACCACTATTACAAGAAGGAAAGCCTGAAACATCTGAGTCAAAATAAATTGTACCACTTGCTCCTTGAAATATACGCGCTTTGGTTTCATCTCTATATACTAGATTTGCAAAACCAGTTCCTAAAAAGTCAAATGAAGAAAGTCCTGTTGTACCTGATTCATCTGTTGTGAGTAATGTCCACATGGGTTGTAAATTTCCTCCGTTGAGAGCTGCCGTATCTACATCATTAAACATTACTACGCCAAACTCTTTGGTTAGTCCAAATTCATTTCTTCCATCGTTATCAAAATCATTAATTGTTGGAATACCAGAAAAAGGCCTTGTACCTCCTACACCTTGTACACCATTTATATTAACAGCATTGGTATAGGTTCTCAAATCAAAAATATTTGATAACAAAGTAGTGGCAGGATTAGTATCTTGAATATCCCATACATATACTCTTCCATATCCAGATACAACGGCATCAATATCTCCATCATTATCCATATCGGCTACGGACATAACAGCATCTCTCATACCAGTATTTGATAATGGAATAGGAGAAGTTCTTTGAATAGTAAGTGTATTTGTAGCAATGTTTACAGAATAGATTACATTTCCAGCTAAAAGTTCTAAACCATCACAATCTGTATCTCCACCACAGTCTGCTACTGAAAGAACATCAGCAGCATTTGAAACATTAAAAATGGGACTAGTAGCACCTATATCTCTTGGATCTCCATCTGGGTTTCCTGCACCTACATGCCCTAACCATTCTCCTGTAACAGCATTAAAAATAGTACCTCCACAATATACTTCTGGAATACCGTCTTCATTAAAATCAGTTAAGTTGGTATTGGCTCTACTTGTATTAGAAACTCGCTGAGCTGCAATAGGATTTATGGCTGGGTCATCACTTGCCCACTGCAACTCAAAAGCTGGTATGGTATAATTGTATTGATAACAAACAACAGGAGAATTTGCATCATTAGTAGCATAAAAAAATTCTATATAATCGTCGCCATCTACATTTGCCATAGTAAGTAAGCTAGTTGCATCAGCAGGTCTTCTAAGCCCTGATTGTTCGTGTTCTATATCAGGAAGAGCATTATTGCGAGGATTAATTACGCTAATAATTCC
>DAIUBX010000001.1:0-25743 GCA_036846465.1 Bernardetia sp. | reverse complement strand
CCATTATCTCCCAAAACGACGACTTCAGTTTCTCCGTCATTATCCACATCTCCAAAAATCGGAGTTTGATAACCAATATTACTACCATTTACGGGTATTACTTTATATTGAAATAATTGAAACTCTCCAGGGTCTGTAATCTGAAAAATACAACCAGGACAATCATCTATTCCTGCACAATCTGGGTCGCCACAATCTATATTTCCATCTCCATCATCATCAATACCATTATTACAAATTTCAGGTTGAACAGTTACACTTGCACACTGTTCTCCTGAAATTGGGCTTTCTTCGCCACATTGATTGACTTGTGTAATTCTATAACATGTAGAAGGAGGAGAAGGAAACAATCCTGCTACTATCACTTCTGTAGTAGTTGCGTCAATTCCTGATATAAAAGTAAATGTAGGAGTTGCAGGTACTGGGTCGCCATTTCTATATCTATATACTCTTATTTGCCGTATAGTTGGATCTCCACTTGCATCAAAAGTAAGTGTAACTTGTCCGTTAGGACTAGGTAAAGTAATAGGAGTAGCAGCCGTTAAATTCATTGCAGTAGGTACAACTCCATTTGTAGGACGAGCCGAATCTCTACCTTCACAAGGCGATTCTACATCCGTAAGTGTAACAGGAACTAATCTAAAATAATACAAACTACAGTTTGTCAGCCCTGTAATTGTAGTTGTTAAAGTAGCTTGACTAGGAATAGTGGCTAATAAATTGGTAGGATTATTAGTAAGTCCTCCATAAATTCTATATTCTTGAAAATTAGCTAATGCAGGATTTGCCCATACTAAATCTACTTCTCCAGAATTTCCAGTAGCTGTAGCTGTAAGTGTAACTACTGCTCCAATAGATTGAGCAACTGTAAAATAAACATTATCAGGAATAGCTAAAGTAGCTTGATAGATAGAAGAAGCACCTACTTGTGTAAGTGGGGTTATAGTTGCACCTGTTGTAAAATCATTATCTCCATCTGTGAGTATATTCAACTGACAAGCTACTCCTCCTGGAAGTTGAGAGGCATCAACTCTAAAAGTAACTGTTCCTATTGTACCTGTTACATCGGCACGCCATGTTCTTGCTACTCTTTCATAACCTGTTGGAGAGTTTGCATTGGTGTATGCTGCAATGGAAGCATTATTATGCCCCATAAAAAGATACGAATTAGGATTAATTGTATTTACGGCACTTATTTCTAAAAAAGAAGATGCTGAAGTGAGGTGTACATCTGTTCCAGTTGCTCTGCCTACTCCCACTACTTGATGAAAAAATGGTTGTGCTGTTGTAGCATCATGAGAATAAAAATCATTTTGAGCTAAGGCAGCAGTTTGATATTTTGCAGAAAGATAATTTTGTACTACAATTCGTTCAGCAGGATTCAAAACTCTATCATAAACAATTACTTCGGCTAAATCTCCTCCAAACCAATGCCCAGCAGGTCCAGCAGCTAAGGTAGCAATACGTTGATTAGTCATGGCTCGATTATTTTGAAATTCTACAGATAGAACTTGAAATTGGTCATACGTCCATTGTGGATTTGATGTAGTACTATTTGTAAAAGGTCCTACAAAGTTAGCCCCATTTATTCCATAACTTGCTGAAGCACCACCTGCACCACCATCAAAACTAAATGCTCTATTTGCAGTTCCAGCACGAGCATCTAAAGCGACATGAGCCAACGAAGGGGAATAATCTCCCCAAAGTTGAGCCAAATCGCCAGCATCTTGAGTAGTAGAAGACACACGATAAACTATAAAAACAGTTCGTGCTACATACGTATAAGCATTGTCGTAAAACATAGAAGTTCCATTAAATCTAACCACAGGAAATGTATTCGCAATATTACTTTGATAGGTAGCTTGTGCAGCCGAAGTAGAATTACGCCCATGTCCAGAGGCATCTACAAAAGGAGTTGCTGTTCCGTCAGTAGGAATAGGCAAAATGGCATCTGCACGTTGCCAAAGTTGTAAGGGAGTAGCACCTGTGTTAGTTCCTACTCCTCCAGGACCTGTTTGAGCCTGTACTGTAAAGCAGAAAACACTCAACAAGAACATAAAAAACGCTTGTTGGAGCTTGTATAATAATTTCATTGATTTAATATATAAAATAGAAAAATGATAAAATGAGATTTGACTAGAAGTCCTCAATATTTTAATTAAATATAAGAACGTTATAAAACGGCAAAAGGTTGTTAAGAATTTAAAATTAAACTCTTCCTTGCTTTTTGTAGTGGAAATACCCACACCAAAACCAGTATTTTGAGATGAAATATAAACCACCTAAACAATTTTGATGCAAGAAAATAGAGATAAAACAAATAACTAGTACAATTAGCTACAAAGATACTGAATATCAGCACTTTACAAAACATAGTAAAGCCTATAAACTATTTCAAAGAATAATAGTTTGTTTTAGTCATCAAAAAGTAGCTGTATTGCCGTTTGTGTAGTGTTAAGGTAAGAATGATTTAGATACAGAGAGAAATAATTTCGTTTTGAATGTACTCGTTTACATCAAAAAAGCAACACCAAAAAGAACAACAAAAAGTAAAGTAGAAAGTGCAAGTTGTTTCAAAAGTGGGTCAAGCTCCATATCTTTTCTTTTGAAAACTTGAATGATATTTCGAATAAATAATGGAAGAGTAATCAAAAACAAAAGATTTAAAGGATTTTGATAATTCAATCCTAAAAAAATAATGGCACAAACCCAAGCCAAAATCAAAACAGAAGTGTGATAAATACTCGCTTTTTCTTTACCAATTCGGACAGGAATAGAATTTTTTCCAGCCAAAATATCAGATTTTATATCTCTAATATTATTCAAATTCAAGACTCCAACGGCAAAAAGTCCACACGAAGTAGCAGGAAGAAAAATATCCCAAGAAATAGTTTGAAAATCAGTAGAAGTCTGAAAAAAGGCTTGAGCTTGTAAAAAATACGTTCCTCCACCTGCCACCCAACCAAAAAAAATCAAGACAGCAATATCTCCCAAACCCATATAACCATACGGTTTTTTTCCTGCCGTATAAAGAATAGCCCCAGCAATACAAAAAAGACCTAATCCTAAGAAGAAACCGAGTGTTTTTAAGCTACTTTCCTTTTGAAAATCTATTGCCACAATCAATAACAGAACACCACTCACAAACGACAAAAGAGAAAATAAAATAACAGCTTTTTTCATTTGTGAAGCCGTAATTTTTCCCTCCTGAACAGCTCGTTTGGGTCCTACTCGGTCTTTGTGGTCTGCACCATGAATGCTATCTCCGTAATCATTGGCATAATTTGACAAAACTTGCAATAAAATAGCCGTCAGAATAGTCAAAGACGCAATTTTTACATCAAAATATCCATTTATGGCAGCCAAAAAACAACCCATTAACATACTCGCTAGTGCTAAGGGTAAGGTTCGTAATCTTGCTGCTTCTATCCACGATTTTAAATTCATTTTTTTGTAATTATAATTCATTCATAATTAATAACTCACAATTCATCATTTCTTTGGGTTTCTTAGTTTTCTAACAATCGCAGATATAAAAAACAAAACTGCCAAAAATCCTGCAAGTCTGCCCAAATAATCTCCGTGAAGGGTATAAAAAGTAATTTCGTCGTTGAGTTTTACTTTATGTTTTAAGGCTTTTTGTTCTCCGTATTCACTTTTCAAAATTGTCTTTCCTGTTTGGTCTATAAAACCCGAAATTCCTGTGTTGGCTGCTCGTGCTACACTTCTACGTGTTTCGATGGCACGTAAAGCCGATAATGCCCAAAGCTGACGAGGCGCAGGTGTATTTCCCCACCAACCTTCATTTGTTGGAACAACAATTACATTTGCGCCATTTTGAGCATATTCTGTACAAAATTCGCCATAGACAGCTTCCCAACAGATAACAGGAGCTACTTTTGCCTCTGTAGTTGGTGAAACAAAAACACTTCGATAATCTTGTGTTCCTAATGAACCCATAATATCGACAAAAATTAAAGATGCACTTTGGTCAGGCAAAACCATTTTGATAGGATTGGTTTCTGCACCAATTACCAATTTTGATTTATGATAAAATGAAACAGAATCTTTTGTAAAAGGAACAAACTGAACAGCCGAATTATAAGCATCATAATACGCATCTCCTCCTCTAGATTTTCGTGCCGTTTTGGGAACGGTATCGTTTCCTGTATAAAATTTATAGGTATCTGCACCCGAAATCAAAATCAAATTATTCTCTCTACAAAAATCAAAAATAGGTTTTAAATCTGGCTGACTTGTATAATTGTATTCAGTAGAATTTTCATGAAAAGCTGTTTCGGGTAGAATAATGTACTCCGTAGAATCTGTAATTATACTTTTAGCTAAATCAATATAGCGTTGAATTTGATTTTTATAAGAAATAGGGTTACTAGAAGGCTCTCCTGTTTTGGGATTGCGAGAAAATTTTTCAGAATAACAATCTAAATTAGGTTGAATGACAGCCATTTCTATCGTTTTGAGATTATTTTCTATTTCTTCTTCATAATTTATATAAATTCCGTAAGAAATTCCTATTGGCACTAAAACCCAAACCAAAAAAGCACCTATTTTTATTTCGGATTTGATAAAGACATGATAAGCCAAAATATTAGCCAAAAGTACCCAAAGCGTTCCCCCAAAAGTTCCTGTATATTCGTACCATTGCACCCACGTAGGCACTTCGCCAAAGGCATTTCCGATATTCATCCAAGGATAAGACAACACCCAGTTGAGATGAACATATTCAAAAAATAACCAACACGAAACAAAAGACAAATAATTAATAAATCCGACCGAAAAACGCCTAGTAAAAATATAAACAACAATCGGCAAAAGCTGTAAAAGAGCGTTTAATAAAAAAATTCCAATTACTGCTACACTCATCGCATTCCAAAGCCACCAATACACACCAGCATTCCAAATCACGAAATAAACCCAAATAAAGAAGCAAAGCCGAGTAAAATAGTTCTTCTTTTTTATATCCTTATTTTCAGTCTTTTCATGTTCTTTCTTTTGTTCTTCGTCTTTCTTAAAATAAAATTCTATGAGTTCTATCAAAGGAACAAGCCCCACAAAAAGCAAAGGCGAAAAAGGAAAATACCAGCCTAAAGCCATCAAAATCCCCCCAAAAACGGACAAAGAAAGGGCATAGTGTTTTTTCTGACGATACTGTTCTAAGTGTGCTTGAAAAGATAAAAGTGAAGACATTTTTTTGAATTGAAAATTTTGAATTGAAAATGTAGAATTAACTTGACTGACTTTTAGTTGAATTACAAATTTAGCTAAAGCAAGTCAAAAGTAAGATAAATTGTTTTTTAATTCAGAATTTGATAGCTTTCTAAAGTAAAAACTACTACTCACTTTTTATACCTCAATTATGAAATCATTTATTTTATCAATTCTGTTTTTAGCTATTTTTCAAATCTGTTTTGCTCAAAAGTATGAATACAATATTTTTGGAGAGCATTTTAGTGACACCCTTTCTGGTAAAACAACAACGGCTATAAATCCTACTGACACCGAAGAACGAAAAGCTATTTTTGAAAGCCCCGAAGACACTACCTATGTTTATCATTTGGTAGGAGAAGGAGAAGGCATTGAATCTATTTTGAACCTCTATCAAGTCTGTGCGCCTTGTATTATCAAATGGAATGACTTATATTATCATGATTTTGCAACTTTTCGTAATCAAAAACTTTATACAGGCGAATATCTGAAAGTTGCTTTGAAGAAAGATTATGAAAAAGGAACAGCAGCCTTATTCAAAACAAGAAGATTATATCAAAACTTTCTAGAGCGAATCTATATTTATGATATTTCTCAACGATATGAAATAAGTTATTCTCAATTACGCTCTTGGAATAATTTAGATGAAAGCATTTACTACGTGGAAGATACGACACTTATTGTAGGAGAAATGGAATATAAATATGCCTGTCCTTGTTTGGATTGATTTTTTTTATAAAAAAAGCCATTTATTCAAAAATAAATGGCTTTTCTATCTTAGGAATAGAAATTAAAGCATACATAATTAGCTTCGCTGCTTTGGCAGGTCGTAATTTTTAATTCGTAATTGTTCCCTAAGAAATTACTTCTTCTTTATCTTGTACGGCAACATTTTCAAAATCTATTTCTATTTGATTTCTAGTAATATCTTCAAAGGTTTCTCTTTTTCGGATTAGATAATCTTTTCCTTCATATACCAGTACTTCGGCAGGACGGAAACGAGAATTATAATTTGAAGACATCATAAAGGCATACGCACCTGCATTTTGAAAGGCAAGGACATCGTTTTCTCTTACTTCTGCAAGTTTACGATTTGCTCCAAACGTATCGGTTTCACAAATATAACCTACTACATTGTATATTCTGGCTACTCCATTTGGGTTTGAAATATTTGTGATGTGGTGATAGGCTTCATAGAACATAGGACGAATAAGGTGGTTCATTCCTGAATTTAGACCAGCAAAAACAGCCGTCGGAGTCGTTTTGAGTACACTTACAGAAGCCAAAAATGTTCCTGATTCACTTACCAAATATTTTCCTGGTTCGAAGACAAGCGTCAAATCTCGTCCGTATTCTTTACAAAATTCATTGAAACGCACCGACACTTCTTCGCCTAATTTATCGATATCTGTCGTGATGTCATTTTCTTTATAGGCTACCTTGAAGCCACTTCCTAAATCAATGTATTCTAAATTAGGAAAGTCTTCGGCTGTTTCTAACAAAATATCTAAGCCTTTCAAAAATACTTCTACATCAAGAATATCCGAACCTGTATGCATGTGAAGTCCTGTAATTTTCATTTTATAGGCATCAACAATACGCAAAACGTGACGCATTTGATAGAGCGAAATTCCAAATTTCGAATCTATATGACCAACCGAAATTTTTGCATTCCCTCCAGCCATCAGGTGAGGATTGATGCGCACACAAACAGGAACTTTTCCTCCCCATTGATGCCCAAACTCTTCCAAAACCGAAATGCTATCAATATTTACTTGAACGCCTAAACTTACAGCTTCATTTATTTCACTTAGTGCCACCGAATTAGGTGTAAATAAAATATCAGACGGCTCAAAACCAGCCAAAAGACCAAGCTGAACCTCTTCAATAGAAACCGTATCAAGTCCTGCTCCTAAAGATTTAAAGAATTTCAAGACCGAAATATTCGTAAGAGCTTTACAAGCATAATGCACCTTCATTTTGGTCTTCGAAAACGCCTTACAAAGCTGTTTGTATTGTGTTTCCATTTTCTTTGCATCATAAATGTACAAAGGAGTTCCATATTTTTCTGAAAGTGAGAGGGCAGAAATGCCTCCAATACGATATTCGTCTTGATCGAATTCTAACATGATTTCAACAAAAGGTTAATTAAATTAATTATAAAAGTTCATAATTTTGATTATATGAATGAGCAATTTAACAAAAAAAATAAAATAAAAGTTTGTTTCTCGTTCTTCAAAAGAATACTTTTATGAAAAATTAGAGATTCTGAATTAAATGTATTACATACAAAAGCCCTATCTAACCAAATAGATAAGGCTTAAGGATTAATAAAAAACATACTTTGAATTTTGGAAAATTATAGATTATAAAATACTTTGATTCTTTTTATATAGGTTCAAAATATATTAACCCACTGGCCATGGAAGTTTTGGTGGCTCTGTATCTCCACCACCACCATCGGTAGTCATTTCTAATCTTTCTTCCAGTTCTTCGATGCGAAGTTCGTTTTCTAATTCTGTGAAAATCTCATTTTGAGCTTCTAGTTGGTTTGAGTTTTTTGGAGTGTTCATAGCATAAAAAATTTTGAAGTGTAAGAGTCTATTTAATTTAATAAATTACGGATTATATAAAAACAATTATCTTGAAATAGTAATGGAAAGGCAATACTAAGAGTGATAAGTAAGTATTGTATAATTCCTCGTTTTTATATACCCAAATATAGAGTATAGGGTTACAGAATCAAATACTGATTAGTTGTTATTTATTACTTGAGTTATCTATCAACACTTAATAAGTTAAAATAAAATTTGGCAAAAAGCTGTTTTATTGAAATAATCCAATCAAAACAACTAAAAGGTCTTATTAACCCCATTACATATATAAAAAATCCAATTTTATAAACTTTATGATAAGTTAGGAACTCAGTTTAACTTTTAAAATAAATGCTTTAACAAAGTCATAATATGCTGAAAATGTGCATTTTATGAATATAAATTACACAAGCACCTTTTATTTTAACAGATAAATAAGACTATTTTAGGTTTTTTTTAGCTTAATTTTTCAAAAAACTATCTGGTTTTCTTTGATAATTTGCTTTTGGCTGTTCTATTTTATTGAATTTTAGAAATATACTAGAAGACTCTTCTCAAAGAGTAGTAAAGAAAAAGTTATCTTTGTTTTTCTATTGGGTTAGAATGTAGAGTAATCCGTCTATTTATTATAATATCCATAAAACAACAAAACGATATGAAACTCAACTATAAAGAATTAGGTAATTCAGATGCACAACCTTTACTTATTTTACATGGCGTATTTGGGTCACTTGATAATTGGCTTACCTTAGGTCGTCAGTTTGCAGAAAATTACCGAGTATTTTTGATAGACCAACGTAATCATGGACGCTCTCCACATGACGCAACAATGAATTATACAGTCTTAGCAGATGATTTACATCATTTTATAGAAGAACATCAACTCAAAAACCCTTTACTAATTGGGCATTCTATGGGAGGAAAAGTAGTGATGCAATATGCACTTACGTATCCTGATACATTTGAAAAGATGGTAGTAGTTGATATTTCTCCTAGAAAATATAATGTTTCGCACCATGAAGCTATTTTGAATGGATTGAAGGCTATTGATGTGGAAAACCTAAAAAGCAGAAATGACGCAGATGAAATATTAGTACAATATATAGACGAAGAGGGTGTAAGGATGTTCTTATTAAAAAATTTGGCTCGTACAAAAGATGGATTTGAATGGAAAATGAATTTACCTATCTTGGAAAAATCTATTATCAAAATAGGTGGAGCTGTAACCAAAAACAAAAGTATAGATACAGCCGTTGATTATAATGAAAAATCAACTTTATTTATAAATGGTGGACAATCTCGTTATATTCAAGAGAAAGATATTCCAACAATTACAAAGTATTTTCCGAATGCACACATACATACCATAGAAGAAGCTGGACATTGGGTACACGCTCAAGCACCAGAAAAGTTTTTTGAAGTAGTGATAAAATTTTTTAAAGACTAGACTATTTATTTCTAATTCAAGTCATAGGGCTTGAATTAGATTTCCTCATCTCCACATTATATCAGTTTTACACCCCAAAAGGTAATATCATCACGCTGTTCTGCGCCCTGCCTGTGCATTTCCAAAAAGTCAATTAATAAATCTTGTTGTGTTGCCATATCTTTGTTTAAGATGGTATTGAGAAATAATTTCAAATTATTGCTTCCTATACGTTCAGCCATTGGTGAGCTTTGGTCTGCAAACCCATCAGTAGTTAGGTATAAAGTAGAACCAGTGGGAAGCTGAATAATATCTTCTTCAAAAAGGCGTGTAGCTTCTCGTTGTTTTCCTCCTATCGAACTTCTTGTAGCTCCTATTTCTTGTATTTCTGTGTGAGTAGGTTCAGCATACCAAAAAGGACGTTTTGCGCCTGAATAAGCTACTTCGTACATAACAGATGTTCTTTTTTCTATTCTACACAAAATCATATCCATTCCGTCTTTGTTGCTCTTAGAGCTGTTTTTTGAGTTTGGCTTCGTATCTTGTTTTAATAATTTTCGAATTCTTTCATGCATCAATTTCAAAATTTTGGAAGGCTGCATGTGTTTTTCTTGATTAATCAGTTCTTCTAAAAGCATATTTCCAATCATAGACATGAATGCCCCTGGTATTCCGTGTCCTGTACAATCTACAACAGCAATAAATGTATAACCATTTACTTTTGTGAGCCAATAAAAATCACCACTTACAATATCTTTGGGACTATAAACCAAACAATATTCTGCAAACTGATTCAGAATTGATTTTTCACTTGGAGTAAGTACGCCCTGTATTGTTTTGGCATAACGCATACTATCCAAAATATTTTGATTTTTATCACGAATAAGTTTGTACGCATTGGCATTAGCAACAGCAATCGAAACATACATAGAAAGGTTACGCAAAAGAGCTAAATTATCTTCTTTATAAGGATTTTTTTCAAAACTCTGAATTGTCATCACGCCAATTGGACGCTCACGAATACGTAAAGGAATAAAAAATGCAGTCTGAGGAACTTCTCCAAAAATAGTACTGATATGCATTTGATTTTTTTGAAAATATTCTTTTTTGATATCAACAATAAAAATTTCTTTATCTTCCAAGAAACATTGTACAGAAAGGCTTTTTGTATCTTCCGTTGCTGACTCCATGTGAAAGGGCAATACTTCATCTTTTTCTATAAAATTATTGTATTCAATGGCTTGTGAGCGAGGATTATAAATACCAATTCCTAAGCCATCGACAGTCATAATAGGCTCAATACTTTCTTTTATTATAGAAATAAGAGCGTTTTCATCCATTGTGGCTGTTATTTTTCGACCAATTTCAGACAAAATATAAAGACGTGAAAATGTTTCTTTGAGCTGTGTATTTTGTTGTGTAATTTCTTCCTTTTGCTGACCTATTTCAGTACTTTTTTCTAAAATTTCTTTATTCTGATTGTCTCTTTCTCTTTTCTGAATAAAGACCAGAATAGCGATTACCATCAAAAGAATAGTTCCACTAGCTAGAGAATAATTCCAAATTTCTTGACGTTCAATTTCAGATTCTTGCAATTTTTTCTGTTCCCTCAAAACTGAAATTACTTGTTCTTGTCTTTCACTCTCAAAGACAGCTTGTAGGCGTTTGATTTCATTCAAATTTTGCTCTTCTTTTAAGGAGTCATCTAAAATTGTATATTTTTCTAAATATTTTGTGGCAAGTTCAAATTCAGATGTTTTTTGATAAATTTTTGCCAAAAGAAGATATACATTTCCTGCATTTTTTCTTAAACCTATCTGTAATGCTAAGTCTAAGGCATTTTTTGCAAAAAAATCAGCTTTTTTGTAATTATCATCAAAATAATAAAACTCGGCTTTTCCAAAATTAATATAAAATAGAAGATGGCGATTCTCTACTTCTTGAGCTATTTTTTCAGCCTTATTAAAATAAAAAAGAGCTTTATCTTTATTAGTAGTAGTCTTCAAAGAATCTATTCTTATCAAACTCATTCCCAAGTTGATATAATACTGACAAATGAGCATATTATCTTCCAACAGAATAGCAAGAGGAAGTCCTTTTTGAAAGAAAATACTTGCTTGTTTGTAGTTTTCTTGTTCTAAATAAACACTTCCAACATTCAAATATCCTGTTGCTATTCCTGTGCTATCATTTAGTTCTTCTTTCATTGCAATAGCTTGTTTGTGCATCTGAATTGATTTTTCGAATTGATTATTTTTCTTATAAATCAAAGCCATATTATTGAGCGCACGAGCTACTTGCTGTTTTCTATCATGACGCTGCTGAATTCCTAAAGCAATTAATAAATTTTCTAATGCTCTTTCGTAATTTCCTTGTACATAATACACACCTGCAAGGTTATTCAAGACTAATGAATATTCGACTGAATCACCTACTTCTTGAAATAAATCAGAAGAAGCCTTAAAAAAATGTACTGCCGAGTCATAATTACTCTTTTGCTGATGATAAAGACCAATTATCCGAACAGCTTTTGCCATTCCTTCAAAATAAAGATTTTCTTCCGATTTATGAATAACTGTTTCTGCTAAAATCCGACTAGAATCATGTTGCAGTTTTATATAATATTCTGAAATATCTAAAAGTCTATTTATTTGAGTGGTATCTTCTAAAGTTGATTTTTTAGCAGATTTATAAACACCCCAAAGACTATCCAACTCCTTATCTACGTTCTGATTTTTAGACGCATCAGATTGAGCCATTACTTCAAAAGAAATAAGAGTAGTCAAGCAAAACCAAGAAATAAAAAATAGAATTTGTTTAAACATGTGTATTAATTTTATGCCTTTAAGTACAAGGTCTCCCATTCCACTTCTTGTATAATATCATTATGCAAACTCAGAGCAACAGGACAAGTCATAGCTGCACGATGTAACTTTTTATGTTCTGCCACAGTAAGCAAAAGTGTTTCAGGACAGGTATAAGTAATTTTGATACGACCAATTCTACGAGGATTATCTGTCATTATTTTTTCTACGTAGGCTTCTAAGCCTTCCAAGTTTATTCCTTCTCGTTCTGCCAAAATTCCCATCATTGTCATCTGACACGAAGCCAATGAACTACACACCAAATCAGTAGGAGAAAATGCCTCTCCTTTTCCATGATTATCTTTTGGAGCATCTGTAATCAGTGTATTTTGAGAATTGATATGCGTAGCGTGTGTACGTAATTTGCCTTGATAGATTACCTTTATCATAAAATTAAATTGATTTTGATACCTTATATTTTTTAAGGTAAAATGTATAGCGTATTTTTATAATTAAAAATAGACAAAAAAGATGACTTTAACCGAATTTTGCTCTTAATTTTTTAATCAAACTCTAATTACAATTTATTTTGAATACTGATTCTGTTGCTGATTTATTTCCTTCTTTATTTGATAATTTCCTTTCTCCTGTTTTTATTTCAGATTGGAAAAGTGAGCTTTTTGATAAGAAAAAAATAACCGTAAAAGTACTTCGATTAGATGCCCAACATCAGCATATCGGAGGTAATAAATTATACAAACTATACTATAATTTGTTAGAAGCCAAAAAACAAAATAAGACCAAAATACTCACTTTTGGAGGTGCATATTCGAATCATTTACGAGCCACTGCCTTTGCTGCCAAGGAATTAGAAATGGAAAGTATAGCCATAATTAGAGGCGAAGAACACCAAAATCTAAACCCTGTCCTTGCCTTTTGTAAAGAACAAACTATGCAACTTCATTATATTTCAAGAAGTGAATACAGAGAAAAAAACAATACAGATTTTATAAAAAAATTAAAAGAGCAATTTGAAGATTTTTATCTAATTCCAGAAGGAGGTTCGAATGCACTTGCTTTACAAGGTACAAGTCATATTGCTCAAATTGCATTTGATTTATTAAACAAAGACATAGATTATTTTGCCTTAGCTATCGGAACAGGAGGAACAGCAGCAGGAATTTTGACTGGAGTAGATGAAAGTAAAGTTTTGGCTATTTCGGCACTCAAAGGAGGCGACTTTTTGAGAAATGATATAGAAAAACTATTGAATGATTTTTATGAAAAGGATAAGGCAAAAACAACAAATACGTTATCAAAATTAATTTTAGAAACTGATTTTCATGAAGGAGGATATGCCAAAAAATCAGAACGATTAATGAATTTTATCAATGAGTTTAATAAAAATAATGATTTTGAAATTGAACCCATTTATACAGGAAAAGCCTTTTTTGCAGTTTATAATTTAGCTGCAATTAATTTTTTTGAAGAGGGAAATACGATTGTATTAGTACATACAGGAGGAATTTTTTAAATAAAAAAACGCTACAAAACTTTTACATTTCATAACGTTTTTTAGTAAATTTGGTAATTATTACTATGATAACGTAAATAATACACAAAGGTTCGTGTTAATTTGACAATTAACAATTATTTTTTCAAAATTATCAAAAACTTCTTTTAGATTTTATACTCAAAATTAGCTTTTTCAAACATTTTTTAGCAATTTGAATAGTCTGAATTTTTTAATCTTACCTTCAATACATACAGCCATAATCAGATGAACACTAAACAACAAACCAATCAGAAAACAAAGGCAAAAAACTGGACTCTTTTTTTGGATAGAGATGGCGTACTCAACCGTAAATTAGAAGATGATTATGTAAAAAGTTTGGAAGAGTTAGATATTTTAAAATATACAAAAGAAGCCTTAGACCTTTTGAGTAAACATTTCGAAACCATTGTAGTCGTTACGAATCAACAAGGAATCGGTAAAAAACTAATGACAGAAAAAGACCTTGAACTTATTCATAGTTATCTTTTAGAAAAACTACCACAGATACACAAAGTCTATTTTTGTCCTGATCTTTCCAAAACCAATTCTCCACGCCGAAAACCTGCTATCGGAATGGCTATTGATGCAAAAGAAGATTTTTGTAAGATAAGTTTTAAGCGTTCTGTAATTGTGGGTGATAGCATTTCGGATATGCAGTTTGGTAGAAATGCAGGAATGAAAACATGTTTTATCAATGAAAAAAACAATCTTGAGCAAGTAGAAAACAAAGCTTTAATTGATTTTGAAACGACTTCACTTATAGAAGCTGTTCCCTATTTGATTCGGCTTACTAAATAATGAAGCAAATAAAAAAATCCCTTTTCAATAAAATTGAAAGGGATTAAATAGTTTTGCTAAAACTCAAAATGAATCTTTATGCTTTATGTAATGTTCCGTTATCCTCATGTTTTTTTAAACGAAGTGAATAAACAGATTTGTAGTTTTTGCCTGTTTCTAAATAGTGTTGTAATTTTTGAAATAAAGATTCATCTATATAAGGTTCTAAGGCTTGACTAGAATTGTGATAAACATCTAAAGCGTCTTTTATTTCTTCGTCCCATTTTCCAAACAAGACATCAAAATCGGCTGGACTAATATGTTTTCTGCAATTTTTTGCACCACAACCACATTCAAAGTTTTGTTCTAAATTAAATATAGCATACTCATCCGTAACTTGTTCATTTGGCATAATATCACGCAATGCGATTTCAAACCCATAACCTGTACTCATTGTATTTCTATTACAAGAGTGATTAACATATTTTGCAAAGTCCCAGCTTACAATTCTATAGCCTCGCTCATCTCTATAAGAATATTTATCGACTACACTACGAGCATAAGTATCTAATTTTGCGTATTTTTTTGGAGTTACCTCAATTTCTAAACTGTCTTTTACATAGACAATCGTTCCTTTAGGAATAAATTCTTTTGCGAAAACGCCGTAACCAATTTCAGGACTTACAAAGCGAAGTTCGGTAGAAGGATGAATCATTTGTTATAAAAGGTTTATAAAAACAATGAATGATTGAAAGAATTTGGAATAAAATGAAAATAATTTAATAATTCTACTAAATAATAGTGTTTTATGACCTTCATAGGAGTAAAATAAAATTCTATCTACTAATAATTAAATAAAATTATGCTGAACTAGAACGCAAAAATGAGAAATAAGTTGTAGAAAAAAAGCATTTTTTGAATTACGTTAAAAAAATATTTTTTTTAGCAAAAAAAAGATTCTTTCGATATTAAAATTGTAAAACAGAAGGGTTTTGTAGTCTATATTTTATCAAAAATTCAAAAAGTAAGATTTTGTACAAACAAAAAAAGCCAACAAAACTAAGATAGTCTTGTCGGCTTCATAAAATTTAAAATAGTTTCTAGAAGTAATCAAGAAACGTCTCTAAACAAACGATTTTTACATACCTGCTTTTGCAGTAATATCAAATCCTACATTTACAGTATTATTGATAAATTGGTCTTTTACTTTAGCTGTTCCTTCTGCCATGTGGCTTACATTGAACTCTGTACGGTCAATATTGAATTTTGCACTTGCTTTTACTTGACCTTCTGATGGCATAGCTACGTTTGCGTAAAAACTAATTGATTTTTCTACGTCCATCATTTTAAGGTTACCCGTAATTTTGTGAGTAGGGTTTTCAGTAGAATGCGCTCCTTCTACTACTTCAATTGTTGAAGCATCAATAGCCTCTACATTTGTGATAGTGAAAGTCGAAGTTGGATACGTTTCAACAGCAAAAAAATCAGGGCTTTGAAGGTGTCCTACTAATTTTGCATTGTCTTCAGCAGCTTCAATATCTAATACTTTAAGGTCTTTCATATCAATAGTAATTGTTCCACCTGTAAGTGTACCATTTTCTACCATCAATTTAGAATCAGAAGTAATACCCAAAGTTCCGTTATGTTGTCCTGCTGGTTTTGTACCAATCCAAGTAACTGCACTAGCAGAAGGATCAATCATAAGCTCTTGTGTAGCTTGTGTTTCTTCTGGAACAACTGCAACTGAATCAACTACTTCTGCCTCTTGGCTTTTAGGAGCGTTGTTACAGCTTGAAAGAAATGATAATGAACCTGCTACTAAAATAGCACTAGCAAATAAAGAAATACGCTTCATAAAAAATGAGGTTAAGTTTTGAAAAGACAAATTTAGATAAAATAATTGTAGGTACAACTATTTTTTTCTAAATTCTACAATTTTTTATTAAAAATTTTTAATAAAAGAATTTATTCTTTTATTCAGATGGCATAAATCTTAGTTGCTCATATTGTTTTTGTATTTTTGTGCTGATAAATTATTAAATTCTTTCTTGAATTCTTTCTATCATTTTTATACCTAACTATTTTTCCAAATGACTACTCTTCCTATCTTATACGAAATTTTTTTAGAATCTTCTGGTGTATCGACAGATACTCGCCACGTAAATGAAAACGAACTTTTCTTTGCCTTAAAAGGAGATAATTTTGATGGAAATAAATTTGCTTATCAAGCCTTAGAAAAAGGAGCTTCTTATGTAGTAGTTGATGATGCAACTGTAATTCCTAGTTTTGATGAACACGACCAAAATAAATTAGCGTATAAAAATAAATACCTATTAGTAGAAAATGTATTAGAATCTCTTCAAAAACTGGCTAATTTCCATAGAAAACAGTTTACTATTCCTTTCATCGGAATTACAGGAAGTAATGGAAAAACAACCACAAAAGAACTTTTGCGCTCTGTTCTTTCTCAAAAATTCAAAACCTATGCTACTGAGGGTAATTTGAATAATCACATTGGCGTTCCTCTGACTATTTTGAGAATACCGACCAATACAGAAATTGCCATTATAGAAATGGGCGCAAATAAAGTAGGCGATATTCAAGAACTTTGTACGATTGCAGAACCTACTTATGGAATAATTACCAATATCGGATATGCTCATTTAGAGGGTTTTGGAGGATACGATGGCGTTTTGAGAGGAAAAACAGAACTATATCTATCATTAATCAAAAATAACGGAACTGTTTTTATAAATAGCAATGATTCTGTTTTGATGAATATGGAAAAGCGTTTTGAGACTGGAAAAGTGATAAAATACGGAACAACTCATATAGAAAATTATTATTCGGCTACGCTTTCAGAATATGTACCTACAATTATTTATACAGACGAGGAAAATAATAAAGTTGAGACTCAACTTACAGGTGCATACAATTTTCCCAATATTTTGGCTGCCTTAGCTTTTGGTAAATTTTTTGGTCTTTCTACTTCTCAAATGAATAAAGGAATTTCTGATTATCTTCCAAAAAATAACCGTTCACAAGTCGAAGAGCATAGAGAAACAAAAAATACATTAATTCTTGATGCCTACAATGCTAACCCTGATAGTATGAAAGCAGCTTTGTTGCATTTGGAAGCCATGCCTAAAAATGGAAAACAAAAAGTAGCTATTTTGGCAGATATGTTTGAACTTGGAAAGGAATCATTTATCAAACACAAAGAGGTTTTAGGACTAGCTCTACAACTCAAAATTGATAAAATAATTGTCTGTGGAAAAGATTTTCAGAAAGCCAAAATGGCTGGAAATATCGTTTCTAGCTTAATTTTGAGTTTTGTAGATAAGAAAGAATTAGCTGATTATTTGGAAAAAAATCCTGTTACAGAAAGTATTGTTTTATTGAAAGGCTCTAGGGGAATGGGTTTGGAAACGGTGGTGGAATTGTTGTAGAACGATTTTGATTATCAAAAAATTGCCTTACTTCTATCAAAAAAGTAAGGCAATTTTTTATTTGTTCTAAAATTATCTAGCCGTTGTTTGTGTCCTCACAAACGGCATAAAATCTACTCCATTTCTTTCATAATTTTCAAACGAACCAACTCACGGTTAGCAGGTTCTACTTCTTCCGAATTTGGATAAGGAACATTTTCTTCATAGCCTTTCCATTTGTAAGCTACCCAACGTTTTGTATAGACAATCATTCTTCTAAAATCATTGACTACAAGCAAAATAACTGGGAAAATAAGTAAAATCAAAAACGTTCCAAAACCAACCCCATACGCCACCGAAACAGCCATCGGAATTAAGAATTGAGCTTGAAAACTTGTTTCCATAATTAGAGGGCCAAGTCCTGCAACAGTTGTAATAGAAGTAAGCAAAATTGCTCTAAAACGAGAAGTTCCTGCATGATAAACAGCTTCTTGCATTGTCATTCCTTCCTGCAAATTAGAATTAAATTTACTCACCAAAACTACGGCATCGTTGATAATAACACCTGAAAGAGCCAAGATCCCCCATAAACTCAAAAGTGAAACTGGCTTATCAGCAAAATAATGACCAAAAACAGCACAGAATAATCCCAAAGGAATAAGCATCATTACTAAAAGCGACTGACTAAGCGAACGGAAAGTAAGTGTAATCAAAAGAATAATAATGAAAAGCATAATCGGAAGTGCAAATTTTAGCGATTTTTGAGACTCTGCACTACGCTGCTGCTGCCCACCAAAATCGATTGAAAGACTTGGATATTTGCTTTTTAAGTCCACCAAAGTAGTTGCTTGTAATTTTTCGATAATCTCTACTGGCGAACCATTTGGGTCTTCTAACTCAGCTTCCACGGCAATTTCTCTTGAGCCGTCAAAGTGTTTTATGTCCACAATTCCTCTATCAATCGTATAAGATGCCACTTCTGACAATGGAATTTCTTTTCCATCAGCCATTTTAACACGCATGTTTTCAAGCTGTCCTAATGTTTGGCGATTGTCTTCTGGATAACGTACCCAAACACGGACTTCATCAGTTCCTTTTTGTAACCTTTGTACTTCTTCTCCAAAAAATCCTTGTCTGATTTGATTAGTAATATCTGCGTGTGTAAGTCCCAAGAAATAGGCATTTGGTTTGAGTTCTAATTGTAACTCTCTGCGTCCTACACGCTGATTATCTGTAATTTCCTTTAGACCTGCATAATTTTCAAGAGCTTTTTTGAGTTCTTCAGTAGCTTGGTCTAAGGCTTGGTTATTTTTGGAAAGAAGACGAATAGAAACAGGTTTTCCAAAACGATTTCTACCCGAAACAGTAAACAATTCAGCTTCTGGAATATCGCCTATTTTTTTACGAACTCGGTCTGCAATATCATTACTGTTAACTTGTCTATCGTCCATATCCAAAAGAGAAATTGAAACGTGTCCTGCATGTGAACCATTTTCACTTCCATCAGAAGTTCTTCCCAAATTTCGGAAGGTATAATTGATAAAATTCTTCTCATCATTAAATTCCTTTTTAAGGTCATCATTTACTTCCCACGCAGCTTTATCAAATTCTTTCAAATAAGATGTAACTTTTTCTTTTGGTGTTCCTGCCTTGAATGCTACACTTGCATCAAAACTATCAGGAGGGATATTTGGAAAGAAGACCACCTTTATAAGCTGTCCATTTACCATTCCCAAAACAATCATCACAAAAACCACAGGAACAAAAATATAGACATAACGGAAACGCAAAACGTGTTTTAGAGCCGTTCCATAAACTCTATGACGTAAAAAGTCTATTCCTTGGTTGAGTTTTTCTCTAAATTTACCTTCATTTTTCGTATCTCCCATATCTTTATGAGTAAGGTGAGAAGGCAAAACAAAAAAGGCTTCAAGAAGAGAAACAGCCAAACAAATGACGACAATGAGTCCCATTTCTTGAAGAAAATCAAATCCTTCGATACCGATAGCAATCGGCATAAAAGCAACAATAGTAGTCAAAACTGACGTAAAAACAGAGGGCATTACCTCAAAAGTACCATCAACAGTTGCTCTCATGGGCGATTTTCCCATCTCAAAATGCGTAAAGATATTTTCTCCAATCACAATACCATCATCCACCAAAATACCAACAACGAGTATCATTCCGAAAAGTGAAATCATATTAATCGTAATTCCCATCAAAGCAGCAATTATAAACATTCCAGCAAATGAAATTGGAATACCCATTGCCACCCAAAACGAAAGACGAAGACTAAGAAAAAGACCTAAACAAATTAGAACCAAAACAAGTCCCATGATTCCGTTATCGATAAGCATTTGAAGGCGTTGAGAAAGCAAATCAAAGAAATCAAAAGAAACGACCAATTCTACTTCTGAATGTTTTTTGTTAAATTCTTGAACGTAATTATTGGCAAAAATTGAAATTTCTTCTAAATCTTCTTCACTTAATTTGGTAATTTCTAACGAAACAGCTCTTTCTCCATTGATATGAAGTTCGTTAGGAACATCTGCGAATTGTTCTTTTATGGTGGCAATATCTCTCAAACGAAGGTCGTTTCCGTCTGCATTAGCACGGAGAATAATAGCTCCAATTTTTTCAGCCATTTTTTCTTTTGCTCTTGACCGAATCAAAATTTCTTCTTCTTTTGATTTGATTGCCCCTGCCGAAATATCACGATTATTCGAACGAATGGCTGCTGCAATTTGCTCAAAACGCAATCCATAACGCAAAAGTGTAGCCTCTGGAACTTCAATAGAAATTTCAATTTCAGGATAACCACTAATATTGAGTTGAGAAATTACGCCTGATGCCAACATTTCGTCTTCGATTTGTTCAGCATATTTTTTTAGTAGAAATAAATCTACATTTTTTTCGTTTTTGGCTCTCAAACCCAAATACATGGTTCTACTTCTAGGTTTTACCTTAAAAACTAAAGGACGTTCTGCATTGGTTGGAAAAGAGTTGATTCTATCGACTGCATTTTTCACTTCTGCAAGTGCTTCGTCGGCATCAATTCCACGTTCTAATTGAACAACAATATTTGCATTGTTTTCGGAAGAGGTAGAAGTAATTTCTTTTACTCCCTCAATTCCTTTTAAAGATTCTTCAATTTTTATGGTAACGCCTTCCTCCATTTCCTGTGGCGATGCCCCCGGCATAACTACACCTACTGTGATTGTAGTAGGGTCAGTTTCAGGAAAAAAGGAACGTTTCATAACCCAACCATAACAGACAGCACCAAAAATTACCATTGTAAAAATGATAGCATTTGCCCAAATTGGATATTTTACAAAATATTCTACAAGTTTTTTCATAGAGTGTATTCTATTGTATAACAGACTTCCTAGTCTGTTCGAAAATGAAAATTATGTTTTTTTGTTCAGACTAGGAAGTCTGAACTACTTACTTAGCTGATATTATTTTTTCTGTTCTTACCTCTTCTTTTTCTGTTTTTCCTTCCTTCAAAACTTTTACAATCATTTCATCATAAGCATTTATCAAAGGTTCGGTTACTACTTTTTCGCCTTCATTTACACCTGAAATAATAAGCGTTTCTTTATTAGATTTTTTGATTTGAACAGTTTGAAGATGCAAAACAGAATCATTTTTGACTGTATAGATTTCATTATCATTAAAAACAGCTCTTCTTGGAACTTCAATAGCATTCTGAATTGTTCCTCCTTCCATTTTTGCACGTAAATACATACCTGCATAAATCGGATTCGTACCATTCTGAATTTTTACATAAACATCTAAAGATTGCGTTGTCGGATTGACAATATCTCCTATTCTTGCAATTCTACCTGTCCATTTTTGACTATCATCTTCTGTCGCTACTTCTACTTCTGTACCTACTTTTAACCAATGAACATCTTTTGTATCAACAGGAACTTTGAGTTCTAACTGACTATTTTGCACTAGGCGCAACACTTTTCCATTTGGAGGAGCAACCGAACCATTTTGCAAATAGACTTCACTAATCGAACCCGAAAAAGGAGCAGTTACGACATATTTATCTAAAGTTGCCTCTTGCGCTTTAATATTGTAGTAGCTTGTCAAAATTCCTTTTGTAGCTAAAAATGTTTTTTCTTTGTCAGATTCGTGAGAAGGAAGTTTTGGTAATGGTTTATCGACTTCCAAACTAGCAAAATAACTACTCCAAGTCTGATAACGATTTGAATAATCAATTTTCATATCAGGTAAAATCATAGCAATTTCTCGCATAAAATTACTTTTTTGTGCTTGAAGGCTTAACTCAAATGTTTCTTTGCCAAGTGTAAACAAAACTTGTCCTTTTCTGACCGATTGCCCTACTTGAAGAGTAGCACTTTCACGTATTTTGCCTGAAACTTCAGCTACAATATCGACAGGCTGCTCAGATTCTACTCTACCAAACGTAATTATTTCGGCTTCAATGGTAGAAGGAACAGCATTTTGAATTTTGACAGCCATTTTTTGTGGTTTGGCTTCTTTTTTTGGAGGGTCTTTTTGCATACTTCCAAACCATTCATAAAGACCATAACCTCCACCTAAAAAAATAATAGCAGCAGCAAGAGAAAGTAAAACTTTGTTTTTCATAACATTTTATGAGAACTCAAAAAAGAGTTTTGTATAAGAACTTTCAGCTACGAATAACAGAAAGTAAAAAATAAATAATTTAAAAAAAATTTGGTAAAGTAAGGAAATAAAAAACAGAAATTGTCTTACAACTACTTTATAATCAGCTTATAATAAATCATTAAGCATCTTATAAAAATAAAACTACCCTCCTTTTAATAAAATAAGTAGTCGAAGTGTTTGCAAAGTTACGAGCTATGTATGTATATTTGCAGACAATTAACACTATTTAGTGGAATGGACTATTAGCTCAGTTGGTTTAGAGCACTACCTCGACAAGGTAGGGGTCATTGGTTCGAATCCAATATGGTCCACAAAATAACATTTTAACTCAGAGAGTAGCGACTGAAAGGCTAGTAATTCACTTTACTAGCCTTTTTTTGTTTTTTAATTATTTGTAATTGAACTATTTAGGAGGTCAAAATTTAAAAAAAAGCAATTTTGGCACTCAAAATCAATTCTAGTTTTTTGCTTTATTATAATTTATTATCTTTAAGGACAGTTATGTATTTCCTTCCTTCAAAAATATCCTATTTCATTCTAAATTTTATAAAATGCTTCTAAATATACCTCCTATTCTTACTGATGTAGTTGTTATTTTGGCTCTTGCTATTCCTGTTATTTTAGTTCTATACAAAATGCGATTGCCTAGTATTGTAGGTTTTTTGGTAACAGGTGTAATTGCAGGACCTTATGTTTTCAAACTCGTTACGAGCCAAGAACACATTGATATTTTGGCAGAAATTGGAGTGATTTTACTTCTTTTTACGATTGGAATGGAGTTTTCTCTTCCCAATCTTTTGCGTATTCGAAAGGCTGTTTTTGTGGCTGGTTCGCTTCAACTCATTCTCACAACAGTTGTTTTTGCCCTAATTACTTATTTTGGAACGATTGATTACTGGCCTATTGCTATTTTTTACGGTTTTCTTTCTACGCTTAGTAGTACGGCTATTGTTTTAAAACTTTTGCAAATGCGTGGCGAAATGGGAAGTCCTCATGGTCAAATTATCCTTGCCATTCTGATTTTTCAAGATATTGCCGTCGTTCCGATGATGCTTATGATGCCTATTTTGGCAGGACTGGCAGATAATGTTTTGCAGGAAGTTTTTCTGATGATTGTCAAAACAGGTGCTGTACTTGCCTTTTTGGTTGTGGTATCCAAATTTGTTTTAAAGCCTTTTCTGAATTTGGTAGTCATGACAAAGAGCAAAGAGCTTTTTATTTCTACTATTGTCGTGATTTGTTTTTCGGTGGCTTATCTGACTTCTTTAGCTGGTCTTTCCCTTGCTTTGGGAGCTTTTTTGGCTGGACTTGTTATGTCAGAATCAGAATATTCACATGATGCGACAGGTTATATTTTGCCTTTTAAAGAGATTTTTACGAGTATCTTCTTTATTTCTATTGGAATGTTGATGGATATTAATTTCTTATGGCAAAATCTTATCGAAATACTTTTACTTACTCTTATGAGTATGGTGGTTCAAGCCTTTTTAGCTTTTTGGGCTGCGAAGGCTTTAAAAGTAACAGCAAAAACGGCTATTCTTGTAGGTCTTTCGATTTGTCAGATAGGAGAATTTGCCTTTGTACTTGCAAAGTCTGGAACAGATATAGGATTGATGCCTATCGAACTCTATCAATATTTTCTTTCTACTTCTGTCTTGACAATGGCATTTACGCCTGTTTTGATAATGAATGCGAAGCAAATAGCACATTTCTTGATTTATAAATTACCAAAACCTAAAATAATAAGTAATTGGGCTGCCAAGCGTGTAGTACTTCCAGAATTTTTGCAAGATTTTAATGATAAAACATTAACCGACCATATCGTAATTATAGGTTTTGGGTATAATGGAAAAACGATTGCAAAGGCTGCCTATTTATCAAATATTCCGTTTATTATAATTGAAACTGACCCTAAGAAAGTAAAAAAGGATAGTTTGTATAGAAAAAATATTTTATTTGGAGATGCCATGAATGAGGAAGTACAGCATAGAGTTCATTTTGAAAAGGCTCGTATCGTCGTCATTACGATAACTGATATAGAAATTGCTAAAGCACTGACTCACAAAATAAAATACCTTAATCCAGAAGTAGGAGTTTTGGTTAGAAATAAACGAGCTAAAGATATTGCAACCATTGAGAAAGCAGGAGCAGATATTGTCGTAACTGACGAATTAGAAACTAATCTAGAACTCTTTACACAAGCCTTACAGTATTACTATTTGCCACAAAGAGAAGTATATGCCTTAATTTCGAAGATTAAAGCAGAAATGATTGATGAATAAGGTAAAAAATGATAAATGATGAATTATAAGTGATAAATTAAATTTCAAATAACTTTATTTGATTCTTTATAAATTTGGTTGCAGACTTGTATTTTTAATTGGCCTGTACTGAAAATCTGACCAATTAAAAATAATCATTCTTCTTTCAAAAAGGCTTATTTTGTCCAAGTCAGACCTCTGGTACAGACTTGAACAAAATACAAGATAATTTTTGCAACTAAAATCATATAGAACCCTTTATTTCATAAAAATATGCTCAAAAAAAATTCATCTTTTTTATCAATCCTTTTTGTTCTTTTTATAGGTTTTTTCAACCTATTTCTACTTTCTTCTTGTGAACCTGCTTCAAAAGATTTCATCTCTCAATCTCATGAAGCAACAACTTACACAGAGGAAGATGTAAATTATATCAGAAAACTCAACTCAAAGAGTTTGATAAAACTGACTAGCATAAAAGACAAAAATTCTCTTAGTTCGAATACTTTTCCTTCTCAAGAATTAAAGGATTCTTTAGCTTTCGGGCAGCTTTTGTATGTGCCTGTGTATTCCGAAATTTACAGTATTGGACACCATAGAACAGAGCGACTTTCTTCCACACTAAGTATCCGAAATGTAAATCTTGATGGTGAATTTTATATTACTCGTTTGGAATATTATGATACAGAAGGAAATATTTTGAATGAAATAAAAGCTGCTGAATTACCTATAAAAGTTAATAGTTTGGAAACCAAAAGCCACGTTATTGCGCTTTATGATGATAAAGGAGGTGTAGGAGCAAATTTTATTTTGGAATGGAGAAGTAGCAAACCGATTGTTGCCCCAATGGTAGAAACCATTATGATTAGTACGGAATCGAATTGGGGATTATCTTTTACAGCCACTTCAAAAACGCTTAAAGAATATGGAAAATAGGTATTTTTATATCGTCGGTGGGGACACCATGTCCGTCAAGCTATCATTTATTTTACCATTATCAACGTCTTGTTATC